>JACIXQ010000149.1 GCA_014360465.1 bacterium | reverse complement strand
ATCCTTGTAAAACTTCCCCGTATTAGCGATGCCCCTTCTATGGATGTTAGCGAACAAAAGGAGGCTCTCGTTGGGCTTGAAATATATACCATTGATTAGGGGAAAAAACTAAACTGGATGAATTTAGCTTCTCCTTCAAGTTCCTCTTGAAGTTTTTCAAAGGAGGATTTTCTTAAGAGCGATTTCTCTATATCCTTAAACGCATTGAGAACAAACATATACTCCATTCTGTAAGTATTCTTTAGTGCATCATAATCCTCTACCAGCAAAAGGAGGCGACGGGCATATTCGCTCAAAACAAAAGATGGCAAATTCGTTTTCTCAAGCTCTTCCCTCATCGGTTTAAGAGCGATGGTCTGCACTGCCTCAGCGACGAGATATTGTATGAGGACAGGTCTTGGGCTTCTCTTTATCATATCCCCGAACTTGAGGACTTTGAAGAACCACTCAAATCCATCCTCCTCTTTTCCCTTGGCGATGAGATATCTTGCCCTTACAACTCCCCATCTCGCCAGCTCTCGGTATTTGCTCAGCTCGGGGAAAAGTACCGAAGAATTGATTTTCTCGGGGTCTGCTATCTGGGGGAGCTGGAGATAGGGACGCTGTAGAGCCATTTCAAAATACTTGAACAGCTCTTCGTTCTTAGCAATTAGCTCGTCCGCTTCCTTCGTTCCCAATCTCTTTCCAGTTATCATATCGTAGAAGAGCCCTTCCCATCCGGTTAATTCTGGCATTACCATAGAGTGAATAGCTGGACCTTGATTTTTGGGTAGGAATTGCTTTTCGCTTGCTTTCATAAGGTCGTAATGGGCATTCTCTTCCCTTGGAATATCAACTTTCGTAAGGCGCAAGTCGCTGTCATCAATGGGAGGGATATCTCTTCCCCAGAAAATGGCAAACAAAACAATAGCCAATCCGAAGCAGAGGGCAAGCGTTCCCGGGATTGCTGGAATCAGGTATATCACCCTCTTAGCAAAAGCGATATCGGGCTCTTCTTGCTTTATCTCCTTCAAATTCTCATAGATTGAGAGGAGGAAGGCGAAGAAAAAGGGAAGGAGGAAAAGCTGGAGAAGGGAACCCATCGCATTTCTAACAAGATTTGCCAGGAGCACATCATCAATTTTGTCGGGAATCACCAGAATAAAGGGAAAGGAGATGAGGGATATAATGATGTTTATCAAGAATAGTTTCCAGAATGTTGACCAGAAGTGCCCTTTGACCAATCTTCTGCTCCTTTCCAGAGCTGAGAAGCCTTTTCTGCCCTCATAAATCAGAACGAAAATATAAAGGCAGAACCAGATGGAGAATAGGAAGCCAGGAACAATTAGCAATATGAGACCACCGATGACTATGGCGAGATAGATGAATGTGACCCAAATATAGGACGGAAGGATTTGCCAGCCTCTCCTATAAGCATTTTTTACACCTATATCTTCCTTGAAGCTGTAAAGGAGTGCGGGTATAGAGCAAAGGGAAAGGACAAGATAACCTGCTCCCAAAAGGAAAAGAAGTAAAGAATAAAAGAAGGAATATCTGAACGAGGAAAACTGAAGGAAATAGAAAAGGAATAAATAGAAAATGTAAAAACCGATGGGAACAGCCATTATTCCGAGGGAGCTTCTGAACTTTTTCCGATAAACTTGCCAAGCTTCGCCAAGGAGAGAAATAGTGCTCTTCATCCTTTTGGGAGCAGGTTTGCCCGGCGATTCATTAAAAAATTTCTCATAGGAAAAACTCTCACCCATTTTCAAACACCTCGTTAATTTTGAGATTGTTTAAATGATATACCTTTTGCTGATTAATGTAAAGAATGCTATAATTTTAATTGTGCTGGGGAGTGGTGTAATGGCAGCACGCGGGACTTTGGATCCCTTAGTGGAGGTTCGAGTCCTCCCTCCCCAGCCAGGATTATATAGATTCGTTTGGATTTTCCTACCAAGGCTTTACCCTCGCTTTCCCCATTCCCTTTTATTTTCTTAATAATGAAAATTTGACAAAGCGATGTTTAAAAAGGGATTATGATAGTAGTGAGAATTTCAAACACCAAAGGAGGTAACGGAAATGGAGATTTCCCCGGAAATTATGGAAGCGGTAAGAGAGAAGGCGAGAAAGGCTAAGGAGGCTTCCTATAGGCTCGCAATCGCAAGCACGAAGGAGAAGAACGAGGCGCTGGTAAAAATTGCCGAGCTGATTTGGGAACAGAAGGAGGAAATCCTCACTGCTAACGAAAAGGATATCCAGAAGGCAAAGGAGAAGAATATGCCTGCTCATTTAATAGACCGCCTTGCCCTGAACGATAAACGCATAAAGGATATGTGTGATGCCATTCAAGAGGTAGTGGCTCTACCAGACCCCGTGGGGGAAATAATAGAGGGATGGAAACGACCGAATGGGTTAGTAATCCAGAAGGTAAGGGTTCCTTTAGGAGTTATTGGGATAATTTACGAAGCTCGTCCAAATGTTACTGTTGACGCAGCGACCCTCTGTTTGAAAGCCGGCAACTGTGTAGTTCTTCGTGGTGGTTCGGAAGCAATCAATTCTAATGTCTGCCTTGTAAGAATAATCCAGAAAGCCCTTTCTCAGACTACGCTTCCTCCTG
>JACIXQ010000148.1 GCA_014360465.1 bacterium | reverse complement strand
ATAAAGGAGAAACTACTGAAAATAAGTCCCGCTACAATAGATAGACTGCTCAAACAGCATAGATGGAAATTGAGAACCAAGGGGAAATACAAAAGCAATCCCTTCAGCTCAAATGTTAAAAGAGCTGTTCCCACGGAAAGCTATTTTGATAAGAAAAAGGAAACCGGGGATATGGAAGTAGACATCCTCTACCATAGTGGGGAATCAGCAAAAGGAGAATCTTTCTTCACGCTTACCGCCACGGAAGTGACCACGGATTGGACGGAGTTGCGCCTTTTAAAGAATAAAGCTATGGTATTGATTGTATAGATTTTGCCAGGGGAAGGGTATAGAGTTTAGGCGTTCTCGTCCCTATCAAAAGAACGAGAGCACTTCTTCATCTGCTAAGTTTGAGGCACAACATTTTCACTCCTACGATAAAGACAAAGGGCAAGGTAAGGGAAGGTGATAAGGTAAGAGTGCAAAAGGGTGTTAGAACTTTCCGAGGTGCCGGAGGAGATAAAAGAAAAACTAAAAGCAACGAGAGATAATATAGACTTATTTGAACTATCAGAATGGATTGAGATGTTGGAAAGATGACTTGACAAAGCATATCAAATAAAGGTAAGGAGGTATAACAATGAATAAACAAAACAAGCTTTCAAAGCAATTTATTTTTGAGGAAAGACGATTCGGAAAGCTATTAGCTTTTCTAATATGCTTTCTCTTTTTTTAATCACCCTTCGGCTTTAGGCGGTAGATTATGACCTTGTTTTGGTAGGGCACGCTAGCATTAAAAATAAAGATAGACCTCCTCGCCCTATGGCTTATTAGAGGGGAGGAGGTCTATCATATGTCTTATTTACCTCGGCGGTCTATGGTTTGGCGATTTGACAGCTTTTCAACTCCCAATGTTGCGTGTGTTTATATTGTGCTTCCAATATTCTTCCTGTCGCGTTCTCTTTGAGCTTCACAGTCAAGTTCTCGTTGGCCTCTGCTTTTACTCGCCCCACGTCCAAGGCATACCACGCTGTAAAGGTCCAGTCATAGGTTCCGCTTAGTAATTGGTAGCCAGAAGAAACAACGGATACATTCGCGTTCTTGAATCTATAGACCACCTTGTAGCAATCCAAACTCTTCCCGTAGGGGACATCCACTTTTTCCAACCCTTTGAGCTCGGCTACGAAATCGAAGGTTATTTCCAGCTGAATTCCGGTGTCTCCTATTTCCATAGGCATCTTTATATTACTAGCTCCCCAGGAAGTTCGCCCGGCTAATAGCATTACCCATTTTAGGGGGTAGGGTTCTATCTGTCCCCAAGTGCCTTGCGAATCAGGGTCAGTGTATGGCGGGCTAATATTGGGATAGGGTTTCCAATGTTGTTCTCCCCAGGCTGTCGCTTCTCCCTTGTCATTTGTATAAAAAGATTTGTCGTAATCTTCGCTATATCCCTGATCTGTATGAGGAGCCTCTGGAACGCCATTGACTATCTTCTGATATGTGTGAGTCCATGGACCGCTAATTTTTGCCAACATCACATAAGTTTCAACAGGGAAGGGGTTGGGAGGCTGAGTGCCAATGACCTTATGGGTATCACTTCCGGAGGAGGTCTCAGTTCTTTTCTCTTCTATTACCGTGGTGCCATCCGTTACTTTAGTATAGATATCTTCCGTCTCCTCCCAGGGGTCATAAACCCACTCGCTTCCCACACTCAAGGGAAAGCCTCTTGAAACTTGCTGTGCCGTCAAACCTTGTAGTTGTGTAACGGTGATATTAACCGATGCTTTTTTATCTTCCGTGAAGATTGCCCAGATTGTACCTGTGCCTTCTTTTTCAGCAGTGAAGTACCCCTCCTGGTCAATAGTGCCAATGACTCCCGAGGAGGAGGTAACACACCAATTTGGTTGAAGATTGAGCGGTTGTCCATTAGAGTCGTAAGCCGTTGCGGTGAACTTATAGGTGTTGCCAACGAGGTAGGAACCGTTCGGTCCATCTGCTGGAGGAGCGGTTATCTTTACATCGGCGATTTGGATACCTCTTGGCACTAACCGAATATCGATTTTAACTGTTCCTGAAGCTACGATGCTCAGCTCCACCGCCTGGTAGCTTCCATCGGGGAGCTCTACCCGCAAAGTGTATTGACCCGCATTTGTAGTTAGCGTATAGTAGCCATCTTTGTCTGTTTTTGTTGAGGCGAGAGGTTGAGCTTGCCTGGTTTTAGTGGGATAGAGCGCAACGGTAGCGCCTGCAATTCCCTGTTGCGTGTTGCTTGCATCCACCACGCGACCACTGATGGTGGTTGTGCTGGGTCCACCTCCTCCACCTCCTCCGCAACCACTGAGAAGGGCTAGGAGGACAGCGATACTGCACACCAACCATACTTTCTTCATTTTGCTTTCCTCCTTTCTTTTTAGTCTATGCGAATAAGGGACCCCCCTTATTCACTGGCATAATTTTATTACATTATATAAATTTTATCAAGTATTCGCCCTTCCTCAAAAATAATTTACTCGAAAAGGGGCAGTTTCCTCAATAATAATGATGACAAGAGGCAATCATCCCCTACAATTTATTCCTATAACAAACCTTCTAAAAGGAGGTGTAAGAAGATGATTGCCTCT
>JACIXQ010000147.1 GCA_014360465.1 bacterium | reverse complement strand
TATCCATAGGATTTTTGGTGCCTTAATAAAAGTTCAGGGCGATTACAAAAGGTTTGATGACCAGCACCTCCAAAGCCCCCAAAAATCCCATCATCTCTTCAGCATCTATGTCCTTTCTCAGCAACCTTCCTCTCCAGAGAAATGGCTCACCGATATCCGTGAGCTTAGCAAAAGAATTGAGGCGATAGATTTTGAGAAAAGAAAAAAGGAACATCTCAAATGGTGGGAAGCTTTCTGGAATAGGAGCTGGATTTTCATAAGGGATAGGGAGGTCCCATCTTCAGCTCCCGTCGTTCCGGCAAATCCCCATCCTTTCCTTGTAGGAATGGATCAGCAGGGAGGAAGTATATTCTCGGGAGAGATAGCCCGTGTATCAATAATTGATGGAATCCTTCCTCAAGAGAAGATAGTTAGCCTGGCTAAAGGAAATAAAAAGCCCCTGCGAGGAAAGGAAGTTCTTGTCAGTCTTGTGAAACCCCAACCGGGGACGAAAATAGAGCTTAAACCGGAGGAACTGCCAGCCTTTACCTGCGAGGCGTGGATAAAGATTTCGGAAAATGATGGTGGAGGAAGGATTCTTGACAAGATAACGCCCGGGGGAAGTGATGGGTTTCTGCTTGATACCTACCCTGGCAAATCTATTCGCCTTATAGTGGGGGATAGAACATTATCCCTTGAAAGAGCGTTGAAACCAGGAACTTGGCATCATCTCGCTGTTGTGATCGCTCAAGACAAATTGCAAGTCTATCTTGATGGTAAATTGGTTTTGGGAGACATAAATCCTCCTGGTTACGATGTTGTTTTGGGATATCTGCTCCAGCGTTTCATCACCGCCTGTGCTGGAAGGGGGGCTTATCCAATCAAGTTCAACGGTTCTCTTTTCGTAATGCCCTGGCCTGGTTGTCCTAACGATGCAGATTACCGCAGGTGGGGTCCTGGTTACTGGTGGCAGAACACACGACTTCCTTATATAAGCGCTTGCACAAGTGGAGATTATGATATTATGCAACCGCTCTTTAATATGTATGCAGGTGAGGTATTTGAGGTTTCCAAATTCAGGGTGAGGCGATATTTCGGATTTGAGGGGGTTTATTATCCCGAGTGTATCTATCCTTGGGGGGCAGTTTTTATGGACACATATGGTTGGGAGAAGCCGGCGAGCGAAAGAGAGGACAAATTACAGAGTTCTCGCTGGCATAAATACGAATGGGTCGGTGGATTAGAGCTCGTATATATGATGCTTGATTATTATGAGCATACACTTGATGAGAAATTCCTCCGGGAGAAAGTGATTCCCCTTGCTTATGAAATTTGTCTTTTCTTCAACAATTTCTACAAAACCGGACCGGATGGCAAGTTGATTATGGAGCCTTCCCAGGCGCTTGAGACCTGGTGGGATTGCCGGAATCCGATGCCAGAGATAGCGGGATTGCAAGCTATAACCGCTCGCCTTCTCGCTCTTCCAGAAGGCAAGTTGCCATCTCATATCAAGGATTTTTTGAGAGAATTTAGGGAGAAGATTCCCCCTTTGCCACTTCGTGAGATTGATGGGGTTATGATGCTTGCACCTGCCGAGAGGTTTGCCCAAAAGAGCAATGTTGAGAATCCCGAACTATATGCTGTTTTCCCTTTTAGATTGGTTTCATTTGAGAAACCAAATGTGGAATTAGGCATCCAGGCATTGAGGCATAGGGAGGATAGGGGAAATTTCGGATGGCGGCAGGACGATATATTTATGGCTTACCTCGGTTTGGCAAAGGAAGCAAAGGATTACATCGTGGGAAGGGCAAGGGCGAAGAATCCGCTCTGTAGGTTTCCCGCTTTCTGGGGTCCGAACTATGATTGGACTCCCGACCAAGACCACGGTGGAGTCCTGATGAAAGCCCTTCAGTCTATGTTGATTCAGACGGAAGGTAGAAGGATTTATCTTTTTCCCGCTTGGCCAAAAGAATGGGATGTTGATTTCAAGCTCCACGCTCCCTATCGCACGACGATAGAGGGTAAGCTTATAGGTGGAAAACTCGTAGAACTAAAAGTTACGCCAGAGGAGAGAAGAAAGGACATAACGATTTTAAATCCTCAATGAAGCAGGGAGGCGAATATGAAGGACAAATTTATTACAGTGTTGACGACCACCGATAAAAAGGAAGAAGCGGAGAAGATAGCTTCCCATCTATTGAGAAAGAGGCTCGTTGGTTGTGTGCAGATTATCGGACCGATAACGAGCAGTTATTGGTGGAAAGGAAGCATAGAAACAGCGGAGGAATGGCTATGTCTTATGAAAACGGAAGAGAGCTTATATGCTCAGATAGAAGAGGTCATAAAGGAAATTCACTCCTATGATGTTCCGGAAGTAGTTGCTTTGCCCATAATCAAGGGGAGTGAGGAATATCTCCGCTGGCTGGATGAGGAACTAAAGAAATGAAGCCTGTTGAGAACCTTGGTCCATATAGGTAAGTTGATTAAAAAGTGTAGAATCCTGCGTAAACATATTGGACTCTGCCAAGAACGAGCGCTGAATCCAATAGATTTGGTGCGAAATAACTTTTAAGCAATCGTTTTATCCCTTTCCTTCGCTTCCAGCAAGTCAATCCCGAGATTAAATAGAGTTAGTTCGCCTTACTTAAATGGTAGTT
>JACIXQ010000146.1 GCA_014360465.1 bacterium | reverse complement strand
GCCATCTATAATTAAGGGTTTCAACAATCCCTCCATTTCTTCATCACAACAACTGGGGTTGGGCGAATCGAATTTCGTAATCATTCGCTTACCGCATTTCTTGCATTTCCATACCTGCTTCCTGCCAGAGAGTTTACCTCTTTTGGCGAAAGGTTTCCCCTCTACCTCCACGATATCCATTGCGAAATTTATTGTTGGAGCATTGCTTATCGCAGTTCCTACACCATATGCATCAGCAAATTCCTTTGTTTCCTCTATAACTTTTTCATCAACACCACCAGAGAGGTAGATCTTCACATAATCGTAACCCCTTATGTCCAATTCCCAACGGACCTCGCGTAGTATCTCCCTGATATCACCTCTACGGGATTCAGGGGTATCCAACCTGACCCCAAACAGTTTTCTGCCAAGAGCTTCCGCAGCAGCTATTGCCTCCTGCTTCTCATCATATAGCGTGTCAACCAAGCAAACACGCTTTATTTTTTCATCTATTACCTCATCGAAAGCAAGAAAAGCTTCAATCGGTTCCCCGATTATAAGAATGAGGCTATGAGGCATAGTTCCTGTAGGTTCTATACCTAAAAGCTCCGCCGATTTGACAACGGAAACCCCATCACAGCCTCCGATATAAGCCGCCCTATCAATCATAGGAGCGAGTGCAGGATGCATTCTCCTTGCTCCGAAGCTAAGAAGAAGTCTATCACCAGCAGCAATCCGACAACGAGCCGCTTTCGTGCCTGCCCCAGACGCCTGGCAAAGCATTCCCAGAATGGGGGTTTCGTAATGTCCAAATGTAGTGTATTCCCCTTCAACCAACATAACGGGTTCCCCCCTGAGAAATACCTCGCCTTCTTCCATTGCCCAGACATTTACAGGGATTCCTTCCAGGAGGCGTGCAACTTCCTCAACCCCTAAGAAAATTGCCCAGTTGTAGTTGTTAGGCAGGCTGTTTGCCTTGATTTCCATAGCGACATTCTTTTTAATTCCCTTCTTTTTCAATACCTCAATCGTGCGTATGAAATATATATCTGTGGTCTCCCCTTTCTTAATCTCCTCATCGCTTGCTGTATGAAAGATTTTCATTTAGTCCTCCACCTCCACTCCAAAAGCCTTTTTCATAAGCTTGAGAGCGTATTCATGGTCCTCAAAAGATAATGCAGCTGTTGAGCCCTTGGAGATATAAATTTTAAATCCCCTATAATATGCATCGGCACAAGTGAAAAGAACACAGATATCCGTGAGGCAACCTGTTAGATGCAGTTCTTCGACCTTGTTTTCTCTCAGCAAAAGTTCTAAGTCCGTCCCGAAAAATCCTGAATATCTTCTTTTCTTGACTATGTAATCGTTTTCTTTGGGCTTTAATTCATCTATTACTTCCGCACCCCAACTCCCCTCTATACAATGGGGCGGGAAAATGAGAAACTCGTTATCATCAGGGCGATGAGAATCGCAAATATAAATAACTAACCATCCTTTTCCTCTCGCCTCTTCAATTTTCTTTTTTATATTTGTGATTATCTCCCTTGTAGAAGGAGCATAAAGCGCTCCATTTGGATGCACAAAATCATTAAGCATGTCTATCACCAATAATGCACTTCTTCCCATTTTCTATCCTCCTTTTCTCATTATCCTTTCAAAATTTGCATGCATCAGATAAATTCCCTATTTTTAACAGCATTTCAGTGGAACCTGCTACAATAAGTATATCATTTGCTTCAATCACGAGAGAAGGGTTGGGGTTCCAAATTATATTGCCTTCCCTTATAACGCCAATTATAGTAGCCCCAACACAGGTTTTAGCAAGCTCTTCTATCGTCTTATTCGCCAATAGAGACTGAGGGTTTACTTCAACTTGTTCAAGGGCGATTTTCAGTCGTGGACCAGCAATTATGTCCCCAGTATACTCCAAAGAAGGATTCAATGCCAAGCGGGCCATATGTCTTCCCGCGGTTGAATGGAGGCTTACAACCCTATTCACACCGATCTTGCGAAACCTATCCTCCGCTTCCTCATGCTCTACTCGGGCAACTATATAGAGTTGAGGATTGAGAGAACGAGCTGTAAGGATAGCATAAAGGTTTAGAGCATCCGAAGGTAAACAAGCTATCAACCCCTTCGCCCTTTCCACACCCGCAAGCCGGAGAACCTCTTCATCGGTAGCATCGCCCTCAATTGTTAAGTAGCCGAAGCTACGTGCAAGCGTTATTGCCTCAGGTGAATTTTCTATGACAACGAAGCTGGCTCTTGCCTTCGCCAATTCCTCAGCGCAATGACTACCTACCCTACCGAAACCACAAACTATGTAATGTTCATTGAGCCCTTTCAATTTTCCAAATAGCCTCCTTTTAGTGAATCTTTCGTATATCTCGACCTCTAAAGTGTACTGCATCAGGTTCTGGGCAAAATATAAAAGAGCTCCCACTCCCAAAAGAATTATGAAGATTGTAAATATTTTCCCCTCCACAGACAGCGGTTTTACTTCCCTGAATCCTACGGTCGTTATCGTTATAACCGCCATATATAGGGAATCTACCCATCCTATTTTTTCAATGAAGTGATAACCCATTGTAGCGATAAATAAAACTGACAAAACAAGTAAGAAACTTCTCGGCAAAAATGTTTTTATTTCTTCCTTCATCGTTAAAAAATATCCTTTTTATATTATTATAATCTAT
>JACIXQ010000145.1 GCA_014360465.1 bacterium | reverse complement strand
AGACCTTTCTTCCAATTTTCTCGGATATTTTATCCGCAATAAGTCTCTGTAGGTCGGTGAGGGCGAAGATGTTCATAAAAGCTGCTTTGAAAGCATCCCGGCTTCGCCAGTGGGTATTCATATTGAGGAATAATCTGTCATCCTCCGCCGTTATCCTACACCATATTCGCTGAAGACAGGGAGGGTCATCTGTTTGAGGGTCAAGTTGGGGCTTCCAGGTGATTGCTTGGGCTCGTCGGGAATAAGGAACCTTGGAAAGCTTGTCAATAATGTATGCTATTTGGTCTACCTTCTCCTCTCCCACGCTATAGGAGAAAAGACGCTCGTGATAGGTATATGTCCATTTTCCCTCTTCCGGCGCTATCCAATAATCGTGCACGCCTTCAACGACTTCAAGACGGTAGATTTCCAGGTCTTCAAGACCACCCGGGAAACAGCGATGGATGCGCGGTTCGGAAAGTGGCTGTTCAATAATCATAACCATAGTGCAATCGCGACTCGGTGGGTCCTCCGGTTTATCGTATTCGGTCTTAATGGCAATGCCTTCCTTCCAAGTAGCGAGGATTGATTTTTCCCAGGCTTCTGGAAGGTTTTTACCTTTTACGAGAAGAACGGGAATATCAGCAGACAAACTATCACCTCCACAATCCTTTTCTTTATTTTATCCTTCTACCTCAACTCGGTGAATTGTTTTTTTAACTACTGCGCTATGCTAAATTATGGTTACTCGCCTCTTTTGGTTTTCACATGACCATCGGCATATAATACAATGCATACATCGGGAAATATTTTCCACTCGACTGCTATTATTTCTGCTGGTTCTTTCATTTTCTTCAGAGGAGGTGGAGGAGTATAGTGGAAATCGGGATGGGCAAAAACATCATAAAATGAGTGGTCCTTGAGGTAGGGCATCAAACACCAGGACAATTTTTCCTTCGGGGGATAATACCCATCCCAATCCTCAACATACATCATCATAGCCAATCCTATAAATTTCATCTTGCTTAGCTTATCTGCAATTTCTTCCTCCTTCTTCGCTCTCTCCATTACTCCTGTCATTTCTTTATGGAACTCCTTTAAGCCCTTGATAAACCCTTCTCCAGTTGATGTCCTTTCTTCTCCCTCCCGGACTTGCGATGGAATGTTAGGGGTTCTCCAACCAGATGTTTTCTCCATCTGTGTTTCAGCCTTCGGCAAAATCGGACCGCCTATTTGCATCGGTCTATGTTCTCCAGTCATTATGATTTTCCCAATAGATTTTAGGATAACCAAAAGGCAGACTATGATGAGCACCATGATGATTATGAGTAGCCATCTTTTCTTCATTCTAAGCTACTCCCCTCCTTTCTCATTTTTCTTAAATAGCGCCACATGTCCATCCGCATAGAGCTCTATCAACACATCAGGGGAAACTTCCCAGATAGCAAGGACTGTCTGAGAAGGAGAAGAGAGGTAGGCAAGAGGTGGAAGAGTTTGATAGTGGAAATGGGGGTCAGAAAGAATGGATTTGAGGTTCTCATTTTTAAGATATGGGAAGAGCCCTTCTTCCAAATTCTCAGCGAGTGGCCAATTCTCGTCCCAATCCTGGCAGTACATCATAATCGCCAATCCAATCTGCTTCATCCAATTGACCTTCTCCGCTAACTCCTTATCCTCTGCTTCCCCAACTTCAAAAGCAGAGGCAAATCTTTCAATATTTGCTATACATAGTTTCCCCTCTCTTGTAAAGGCTAAAAGCTTGCTATCGGGCGAAATGGATAGTTTGCTGTCCCCATCACAATAGGGAACGATAACCTCACCTTTACTCGCCTCCCAGATGGTGCTTATCACTCCTCGCAGAACTCCCCCATCGTCAAGCAAGGGAATGTTCTTTATGTATAAAAGCAGTCCCTTCTGGGAGACTACAGGAAGGTGGGAAGCACCATTGGTTGTAATCTGGACCTCCTTTAATTCACCATCAGTAATTGCAAGCATTTCTATATCTGCTCCTCTGATGGGAAGCAGGTCAGGAGAGAAAAAGGCGTCTTTAGAGAGAACAGTGGCTATCAGTGCCCCTTCGACGAACGAGCTGAGGGATACTATATGTTTGCTGTGGGGATGAAAACGAGCATCGGGTTTAGAACTATCCAAATTGACCTCATAAATTCCCTCGTCGCCACCAACATAGATTTTCCTACCTCCTTTCTCCCAGGTCAGACAGTTCGCTTTTAGACCTTCAAGCATCTTTTCCCACTTGTTTCGACTTACATCGTAAATCCAAAGGTTAGCAAGAGATGGAGTTCCCTGAAGAGCGGCTATGAACTTGCCATCTGGAGAAAAGGCTGGCGAGAAAAGGTCCTCGCCTTTAGTGATTGCTCTTGCTTTACCAGATGGAATACTTATTAGCCAGATAGCGCCTACGGGTACTAATGAAACGGGTTTTGGAGTGGAGTTTGCAAGAAATAGTAGATATTCGCCTTGCGGGGACCAATGTATGCCATATGAAAGGTTGGGGTAAACACCACTCTCAGACGAGGAAAATAGTGTCTTTCCTTGCTTTCGCGAACGGGATAAATCAAGAAGGATAATCTGGGTTTTTTCTTTAAGGGAAACGAAGCAGGCGATAGAATTCGTGTCTTTGGGTGAAAAAGCAGGTTGGGAGACAAAACCCTCAAGGGGTAGTTCTTCAATTGGAACGGTAGGTTTTGCACCGCTAATTAAAAATAGAGAAAGCAAGGAAAAAATCGTTAGAATAAAGAATACTCCTGCAAATCTTCCTTTCATC
>JACIXQ010000144.1 GCA_014360465.1 bacterium | reverse complement strand
TATTGCACGTTTGCCCTCAAGGGAGTATACTTCTTTCGGAATAGAGGCAATCATCTTCTTACACCTCCTTTTAGAAGGTTTGTTATAGGAATAAATTGTAGGGGATGATTGCCTCTTGTCATCATTATTATTGAGGAAACTACCCCTTTTCGAGTAAATTATTTTTGAGGAAGAGCGTGATGTTGACAATGTATAGGACGGGTTTATAATTATAACGAAATTGGCTTGCCGGAAGGAAAACCTTATGGTAAGCTTATTAAGCGACAAGTCTAATTCAATTTTGAGGGCTTATGAAGAAATCTGAGAGAAAGAGTGATTACATATTTTCATTTTCTGTTTCCCAAAAAACTCTTAACGAAGTCCGGGATAACATTCAGAATAGCGCGGCTCTTTCTTCTATCCAGTTATTAATGAACGGCTTATCTGCGATAATAGCGAGTTATGGCTTATTAGCTAATAATCCAGCAATTATAATAGGAGCTATGGTGGTTTCCACACTGATATGGCCAATTTTGGGAATGAGTTTAGCCATAATAGAGGCACGCATGAGATTACTCCGGGTCTCTTTGTTATCGCTAATTTCAAATCTGATAGTGGTTTTAGGAATCTCCTATCTTTTGGGCTTAATCCATAAGAACTTCAGCTTAACGAACGAGATTTTATCCCGGACATCACCAAATCTGATGGATTTGATTGTAGCATTAGCAAGCGGTTTTGCAGGAGCATTATCCTTGCTGTCTCCCCGCATAGGCACTGCCCTCGTTGGTGTCGCCGTAGCAACAGCCTTAGTGCCCCCATTATGCGCCTCGGGAATTTTGTTGGCAAGGGGCTTATTGGGTCCCGCTTGGGGAGCGTTTCTTCTTGCCACTGCCAATATAGTGGGTATTCACTTTGCCTCTGCAATAGCTCTCTGGTTTAGCGGATTCAGGGGAAGAAGAAGAATGGCGGAGGAAGGTGTTTGGGGAATGCTATTCCGGTTCTCCAGCAGCCTCATAATATTTTTACTTATGGCAGTAATCCTAACACTTAATCTCAAAAGTATGTTGGACAAGCGAGTTTTTGAAACAAAACTTCACCAAGTTTTAGAGAAAGGGATATCTTCACTAAAGGGGAGTTATCTATCGAGTGTGAGGATAGAGGATATAGGCGATAGGATTAAAGTGTATGCGGTGGTGCGAGGTCCTCAAAGACCAACACCTTCTTTCGTTTCCGATTTAGAGAAAAAATTGCCTCGCCCTTACAATGGCAAGAAAATCCAATTGGAAATAAGATATGTCCCTATAACAATAGTCGATAGCAAAGGTTATCATTATGAGAGGAAAGCTCCCGAGATTATTTCCGTCCCTGTATGGGGGAGATATTGGATCTTCTTTCCAAGAATGCCTTCTCCTGAGGAGTAAGCTGCCAAACTTATCATAAAATCGCTGGAAAATTCAGAAAGAAATTAAACGAGGTTAAAAGGGGAATTTGCTGTCCTTACTTTAAAAGTACCGCTTTGAAATATAATTTTGCTTATTTAATGCTATACTATACCTTTTTATCCTCGTTTGATGTGCTTCGTCAAGTATTCTTTCTAAACATCTTTATCTCCCCAGTTTAGAGGCTAATTGTTGGTTTGTGAATAACTTATCGCTGTTAGCAGAAATGTAAACCCTTAGTTGCGTAAGAGGGAATGTATCCTTTTATCGTTGCCTTACCCGTGGGTAATTCGTTTTTTTAAATTCGCTGTGTTTTCAAAATTTTGTTGGAAAATCAAATAATAGGTAAAATTAGGATGTGAAAGGAAAATGTCAAAAGCGAGACTTACCAATAACAACTAGTTTGGGTCCCTTTCTTTACTTGGTAATCCTTTAGAAATTGCTAAAACCTTCAGAAGTTATAGGTGGAAGGATGGTTTAAGATGACAATTAATATGGCAGAGATACCGATGTAAAGAATGCGGGAAAACTTTTTACGATTTAACTAATTTGTGAGTGGGAACCCCTGGTAGTTCAATAGAGATAGAGGAAGAAACTATGATGACAAGGTGCCCGTGCTTGCTTTGTATGAAAGGGGAGGTAAGAGATTTGTCTTTTTTAGGCTATGAACAGCGAGGGAATATCTTTATCAGCTATATTTTAAGGAAAAGTAGAGGTAGAGTGATTATAATACTGCTAACCAACATTATTCTTAAAATAGAGCGTTTAAATTTTTTGTGTAAGCTCGCTGGGAAAGTATACTTCCTTTGGAATAGAGGGAATCATCTTCATACACCTCCTTTTAGGAGGTTTGTTATAGGAATAAATTGTAGGAGATGTTTGCCTCTTGTCATCCTTATAGAGGGAACTGTTCCTTTTCGAGTAGATTATTTGTGGGGAAGCGGGTTCTTGACTAATTTTGCGTAACTGCTATAAAATAAAGTATGCGAGAAAGTGAATCAACCGGAGAAAGATACTTTCAGAAGGTAGGTGAGGGAGAATGGATAAGGTAGCGGTTATTCTGACCGCGGGCAAGAGCACAAGGATGAGGTCCACTATCCCAAAAGCTCTCCACCCCGTTTTAGGCAAGCCGTTGATAACTCACATCATAGATAACTGCCGTAATGCTGGGTTTGAAAGGGTTATTTTAGTGATAGGCTATAAGGGTGAGCTCATTAAGCAAGCGCTCGGGGACCAGGTGGAGTATGCGGAGCAAAAGGAACAAAAGGGAACTGCGGATGCTCTCCTTTCTGCCAGGGAAGTGTTGAAGGACTTTCAGGGTATTATCCTAACTATTTATGGTGATGTTTCTCTTGTTCCTCCCTCTACTATAATTGAGATGTTGGAACACCATTTGAAAACAAACTCCCAATGCACCCTCCTCAGCGCTGACCTTCCC
>JACIXQ010000143.1 GCA_014360465.1 bacterium | reverse complement strand
TTTCTCCCCAACACGGACTATGTGATAACTGTCGGCTACTACATAGTTTTCACTGGCGCTTATCCACCCTCGCCCAGCAACCCTATGTATCGGAGAGTAGATGGTTCTATAAGCATAACAATTCATTTTGAGAACCTCATAGTCAATGCCCAGCCGGAGTATCTGATAAACAATCCCGGTGGGGATAATCATAACACAACCATCACTTTCCAACTCAGTTCCGCTCAGAAGAAATACTGCACAGCAACTATCTCCATCTACTCCTCCGCTGGTCAGCTCGTAAAGCAGGAAACCCTGAATAACCTTCTCTGCCCGGGCACCTACACATACCAGTGGGATGGGAAGATCGCCCAGGGAACTCCTCCTGTTAGTAAAGTTGCGCCAAGTGGTATATATCCTTACGACATAGAAGTATTAGGAGCCAGCCCTTATGATACCGATTCCCGCTGTAGCAAGAACTTAAAGATAACACAGACGAAAGCGGAGGTAGTAGGTGGATTGGATGATTGTTCAAGTTGGGATGGAAGCTCTCCTATTCCCCCTCTCCAGGCAAAGGTTTCCTATGTTCTTGAAGACGCAACAGCTAAAAATGCATATTCAGCGAAGATAACGGTGTTTAACAAAAGCATCCAGAACCTCGGGGAGGAGGAAGATGGGACGATAACGAACCTACCCGGCACCACCAACCCTGTATGGAACCAGAAAACTCTGAACATAGAGCTTACACCTCAGGATTTTCCATATATTTTTCTCGTCTCAGCGGTAGACGACTATCTCGAGATGGACAAAGCTCATAGAAGAAAAACAGCTTTACAGAAGAATAGCAAAGGTCTAAGAGCAACTTATGTAGTCGTTATAGATGAAGGGCACGGCGGTGGAGATATAGGGAATAATGGTTCTGAATATTGGGATCCAATAGCGGAAGACTGGATAGCACGGTATTCCTGGAATGAGGAAGATGCAACTGGATGGATGGGCGGTGAGTTGTTTAATGCTTTGTCATTTCACAACCTTTTCCATCGAGGCTACATATATGAAATAAGGATGGTGCCAAGGGTTAAGGATATAAGCGTGCGTGCTAAATTAGTGAGGTCAATAACTACTTCTCCTACTATGGCGCAGGTTTTCGTATCACTACACGGCAATTCTTATGGAAATGGGCATCATGACAAAGGGAGCGATAACTTTGTTATCTGGCGTTATGAGTCAAGGGGAGACTTAGATTTGGCGAATTGTTTGACCTACTGGTTACGCCTGGTAGGAATTTGTGAGATAGGTTCAGACCTTTTTATAGGGCGCAGCACTCCCATTCTTTACAAACCTTCCTATAATCCCCCTAGGCAGAGCGGCTCAAGTGAATATCCTAAACATCTTGCAGTGCTGAATTGGAAGAAAACCTCTGGCACTGCTTGCGCTGGTTGTCTCGTAGAAGCAGTAACATTGATTAATTACGAGGATGAGGATTATGTTATGCCCCTTGGTATGGAAGGTAGGGGTGGAGGGGGTAATAAGAAGATAGCCGAAAGTATCCATTTTGGCATTGATGAATTCGTGGAAGGATTTCAGCCTTAGGAGGTGAAAATGATGCGAAGGTATCTATTTGGGTTACTCTGTTTTATAGGCTATTATGCTTGTTTTGGATGGGGCGAGGGAGTTCAACTCCCTTATCCTGAAATAACAGAATTGAGCTGGTCACCAAATGGGGAAAAGATAGCTTTTGCTGCTAATTTGTATGCTGAAGAAGAACCCCGGGATATATATGTTGTAGATGTAAACAAAAAGCAGATAACAAACCTCACCAATACGCCAACAGTAGACGAGAGCCATCCTGTCTGGTCACCTGATGGAACGCTTATAGCATATCAGCGAGAGGATGTAGACGGAGAACCTCGCATTTGGTTGATGAATTCGGATGGTAGCAATCAAAGGCAGCTAACGCAACGCAGGTGCCACGACCCCGTGTGGTCGCCGGACGGGTGTTATCTTGTTGTAGCTGGTTTCTTTAGTGGGGATACTGGTGAAGATGATGAACTTTTATTGATAACAAAGGAGGGTGAAGAAGTGCAGATGTTGATAGCTTCACCTGAGCCGGAGTGCCCAGCAGGTTGGTCTCCAAACAACACTTTTATAGTTTTTACAAAACCTTATAGGGATTCCTACGGTGAATTGATTTACAGTGATTTATGGCGCTACAATTTAAATACAAAGGAACTTACCAAGCTTGCTACGGGGCCTTTCTTGGGAGCGGTTTCCTTTTCTCCAGACGGTTCAAAAATAGTTTATGACAATGATGGAACCCTATGGGTAATGAACATAGAGGGGTCAGAGAAAGCTTGTATATTTGACCAATTTCAAACTCAGCACCGAGCAGCACACGCTCCTGTCTGGTCTCCCAATGGGCAAAAAGTTGCCTTTGTCTTAAATACATATGAACAGATAAACGATGGTTCATCAGAGGAGACATATTGGAATCCAGGAGTGGAGAACATCTATCTCATCAATCCGGATGGGACGGGTTTGGAGCAGATAACTTTCTTCACGGGATTTTTGGCGAAAGGTCAAAATCCCACCGTCTTTGCGAAGAGGAAAGGTTCCCTTCCTTCAAAGATTGCCCAAGCGAAGAGCTCCGTTGAGCCTAAGAAGGGAGAAGGGACTAAAATCGCCAGGAATAGTCCCATTTCTCTTCAGAAATTGCCGGCAAGAGAAGACACTTCCAAACCTTCTCAAGCACCTCTCCTCGCTGGAGGTCTCTCCCTCACCGCTCTGGGCTATGCTATCTGGAAGTTCCTGAAGTTTTTGGGATAAAAAACTTGGGGCGGGGCGTAGCCCCCGCCCCCTCCTCTTTGAAAATTTGGGGAAATTTTTGTAGTTGTGTAAAAATTTTCCGTCTTTCCTCAAAAATAAATTGCTTTGAAAGCTTGTTCCGTTTATTCATTGTTATACCTCCTTACCTTTATTTGATATGCTTTGTCAAGTCTTTTCTCCAACATCTCAATCCGTTCTGATAGT
>JACIXQ010000142.1 GCA_014360465.1 bacterium | reverse complement strand
CCGATGCAAAAGATAAACCATATGAGGGAAGCTTCCTCTGCCTCCCCTCAAAGATAAAAGGTCCTCTTACTGTTTATCAAAACAACAAAATCTGGTTTGCCTACGCCGATGGCACACCTTTCTATCTATTCGTCTACGATTTGGAGGAAGCGGATGTCCTTGCCGAGATGGGTGTTCTGGAGCAAACACTTGATTTCGTAAAAAGTTTCGGCTTCAATGCGATAGTAGCTCCCCATTGTGGCTTCAGCGGAGTGCCAGGCATTGGCTATCGTGCCCCTTGGGTCAATACGGGGAATGGATTTGATTTTTCCCGCTATGACCTCCGTTTTTGGAGAAATATGGACAAAGTCATATTTGCCCTAAAAAAGAGGAATATGTTCCTATTTCCAGCCAACATCTTCGGGGGAACAAATGGAGTTCCAAGGATGCCCGAGAACGAATGGGAGAACTTCATCAAATATTGGACAGCTCGTTGGTCAGGTTTCTACAATGTGACCTTCCAACCAATGACAGAATGGGAAGAAGGCTATAGTCCAGAAGAGATTCTGCGTATTTTGGGGATGATAAAACGATATGACCCTTGGAATCGCCTGGTAAGCGTTCATTCTTGGAATTATTCAAAGAAAGCCCCCGAAATCCCCCGGTCAAGTCTCTATGATTACTTTACATTACAGAACAAACTGGTGGACTGGAACTATTGGAAGTATAAGGATGTGATGAAGGAAATTCTCGCTGTGGTAGAGAAACCGATACTTGCCCAGGAATGTATTTGGGAAGGGGATGGTTATCAGCGAGATGCTGGGTTGGATGTGGACAATATGAGGAAAGCCTCCTGGACGATAGTCCTAAGCGGAGCTCATCTTTCCTATGCTGACCAGGTAACCCCACCTCGTCAGATTGGAAAAGATGGGATATTTTTCGGCAATTGGGGATTTCTAATGGAACCAGCAGGTAAGCTTTATCCATATTTGAAATTTATATACCAAATTATCAGTTCCGCACCCTGGTGGAATATGCGACCCTATTTTGAATTGGAAGGAAACCATTCGGTTTCCTTAGTCTCCCTGGATAAATCCTTTCTAATCGTTTACCTCCCCGAGGGTAACGAAGTAATTATCAAAGGACTTTCTGGACGATTTGAAGTTAAAGCTTTGGACCCGGTTAAATGCAAGGAAGAAAGGAAATTCAGCATTTCAACAACAAAGGATGGATATCTGTCCCTTTCCTCACCAAAAGAACAGGTTTTCATTTTAAAGAAATAGGTCGTTCAAAATCCGTTTTAATCAACTTTTCCGATATCAAGAAAGGCAATTCATTACAACTTAATCCACATATTGACAGGATTTTTTCATTCCCTGAGGAGTTGTGGAGGGATTATATTCTCATTGTTTATTTCCGGGTATTATTTAAAATTATCTTAGACAAAATATGAAGGGAGGCGAATTTTGATGAATCTAATGAGCACTCTCAAAGGTTCGCTACTTGAGAATTTCTTCCCTAAGGGCTGGGATTTGGAAAAAATAGACAGATGCTGTTCCAATCCGCCCGAAAGCATTTTGGAAAGGCAAAATTGGTGGCACAAGGACTTTCAACCCATCCCGTGCGAGACCCTTGAGGAGTTCAATATGAAGATGGGACACGAGATAGCAGTTGAGATCTGTGAGGCAAAGGAAAAAGGGCAGAAGCTCATTCTGATACTTCCCGTCGGTCCAATGGGTATGTATAAATGGGTGGTATATTTCCTCAAAGAGTGGGGAGTAGATTGCAAACATATCTATGGCTTCAATATGGATGAGTGGAGCGATAAAGAGGGGAATACACTTCCTCCAACTGAGCCCGGTGCCTTCCAAAATGCGATGGAGCAAGCATTTTATGGTCCCCTTGGAGAGCTGACCGTTCCGGAAAACCAGAGGTTTTTTGCTACAAAAGAGCTCCTTCCCAAATATCCTGAGAAGATAAATGAACTGAGGGAGGAAGGAGCGAGAATAGTGCTTGTTTTCGGCATTGGGCGAGTCTTTCACATCGCCTTCTGGGAACCCCATTTTGCAGAGGAATTTGAATCTGAGGAAGAATGGCGGCAACAGACCTATAGATTGGGTGCGAAGCTTCACCCACTTACGATTGAGCAGAACGCCATAACGAGTTTCAAGAGCAGAACGACCCTCGTTCCCTGCTTTGCTAATACTATCGGTCCCGGCATCTTCCTCAAAGCCGACAAAATCATCGGTGGAGCAGACGGTGCCCTCGGCAGAGGGATGATGTGGCAGGGTATGAGCTTGTGGGTGACCCTGAGATACGGTCCTGACATCTGGGTGCCCAGCAGTTTTATGCCCACCCTGCCGGGAAAACTCTTCTTCCTGAAAGAGTTGGCTGGACCACTAATTCCCGAATGCAATTAGGAGGAGAGTAAAGATGAGAGTTCTTGCTATAGGAGCTCACCCAGATGACCTTGAAATACTTTGCGGTGGCACGCTTGCCAAATTCGCCAAAAGAGGTGACAAGGTGATTATGGCGCATCTGTGCAGTGGCAATATGGGAGGAAGGGACATAGAGCCGGCTAAGCTTGCTGAAATAAGGGATAAGGAAGCGAAAAAGGCTGGTGAGCTGATAGGAGCTGAGGTGCTTGGACCAATCGCCAGCGACCTTGACCTCTATCCAACCAAGGAGATGCGTCTAAAGGTTGTTGATATAATCAGGCACGCTCAGCCTGACATAATAATAACTCACTCTCCGAACGATTATATGCCCGACCATACGATAACCTCCCAGCTGGTATACGAAGCCTCCTTCACCGCTACACTTCCCTTGTATAAGACTGAGAAGCCTGCCTATGAGCCCATCGTTCCTATCTTCTATATGGATACGCTCGCTGGGCTTGGCTTTGAGCCAACCGAATATGTAGATATAACGGATTTCTTTGAAATAAAGAAGCAGATGCTTCTCTGCCATGAAAGTCAGTATAAATGGCTGAGCGGTCATCATCAATCCGACCCTATAAATCTCATTGAGACGATGGCAAGGTTCAGGGGATTACAATGCGGGGTGCTTTACGCTGAAGCCTTCAGACCCGCCTATCTTTGGGGAAGAGTAAGAGCGGAGAGACTGCTTCC
>JACIXQ010000141.1 GCA_014360465.1 bacterium | reverse complement strand
GTGTCCGAGTGCCAAGCCGATTGATAGCCTTTCCGCATTCTGAGGGTTGAAATGGTCACCAGGTCCACCCCTTCCCTTGCTGGGATTATCCGGCCAATAGGCAAATTTCTCCGGAGTGAGTGCATAATATTGCCAGGAAGTGGAGAGGGGGACGGTTGCTATCCAACGGGAACCATCCTTTTCCCGCCACTCAACGAGCATAGCCCCGGTGTTCTTGTCTCCTTTTGCCCAGAAACAGGTGAGGTTTTGCTTATCAGGGAAAGGTTCAGCAATGGGAGGAGAGAGCAAAGTATCCCAGCCAGTTAGATTGGCAACCTCAAATTTCAGCGAATAAACTCCTTCTTTGGGACCTTCGGGAACGGGGTTGAAATTGGCTACTGAAGCTAAATCATTGGAAGCCCTCGTCCATTTACTCAAATCCTCATTCTTGAAATCTATAATCGTTCTTTCCGCCGGCGTTTTAGCTATCTCCTCTTGGAGCCTTTCCCAACGTTCCTGTTCCAATCTGACGGAATTTGTAAAAATAGCCCCGCCAAGACAAAAGAGATTACCACCAGCTTCAAGGAAAGAAAGCAGCTTACCTTTTGCAGATATCGGATAGTAGCTTGCATCCGGAAGAATTAAGATGGAATAATTATCCCGATTGAGGACGGAACCTTTAATGGTTTCTTCATCTATGAGCTCAACCTCTTTTCCTTTAGCTTTAAGAGTTGAGGCAATCTTCTCCGCAAGAGAGCGGGGATAGCCAGGCTCATAACTAATGAATATCCCTATTTTATTTCCTCTTCGCCCAGAGAGCCCCATTGGGGTTCCCTGCCAGCTTATTGTAGAAAATATTGAACTGAGTCCCATAGCTCGTAAAGCCATCTTTCCTCCTTTCACGACTTGAACACCGGGAGGATAGGAAAATGCAATTTCATAAATCGTCTCTCCCGTGGAATTGTCCTTTATCTCCCCACTTATGCCCTTGGGATTGAAGGTCAAATGTAGCAAATAATCCTTTCCATATTCCCATGCCGATGTCTTTTCACTTCTTTTAACCACTGGCAAATTATTCTCTATTTCCGCTCGCCAAACTCCATTACACATCTCGGCAAGCTCACCGTAGCGCTCACCATTTGGTCCCTCAACCAGCGTTAACTGCCAGTAATGTGAGGGGGAAAGGTATACCATAATCCCTGATAGTGCCCACCCACCGCTTACTGTGCGGGACTGAACCCTTAGGATTGCTCGGAATTCCCCCTCCGAATAGAAAGGGGATTGTGATGGAATAACGATGGAATTACTTTTCCCGTCGCTTAAGAGCCTATCCTTTTCAACATTAAAATCCCCTTCCAAGATATACCACTCACCAGCAAGGGAAAGTAAACAGGCGAGAATAATGGGGAGAAATCTCCACATTCCTGCTCACCTCATTCCTTGGAGATTCCCGTGAAGTTGAACTTAGAAAGCCTTACAGCTGGAACTAATGAATTATCGCCTCTTCGCAATTCCTTTCCAAGTAGCACATCACCCGCGAAGGCTTCAATTAAGTTCTGGGTAAAGCGAAGGGTGCGAACAGGATATTTTACCTTGCCATTCTCAACGAAGAAGGTGCCATCCCTTGTCAATCCCGTAAACACGAGCAATTTTGGATGAACGATGTTGGTGTAATGGAAACGAGTCACGAGAATTCCCCTATCAAGGGTAGAGATGAGTTCCTCAACCGAATATTCGCCGGGGTAGAGAATCATATCGGAAGGGAAAGGAGCATTTCTTGCAGAATGTCCCGTTGAAACTTTGCCCTCTTTGTGAGCTGTGAAGGAGTCGTATACGACTCCCTTCGCAACACCATTCTCTACGAGGACGACCCTTTGCTTTGCGACTCCTTCCCAGTCAAAGGGGAAAGGAAGCTGGGCATTCTGCGCATCGTCCACGATGGTTATCTTTTCGTTGAAAACTCTCTCGCCTATTTTTCCTTCAAGGAAGCTTCTACCCTCCTGCATTGCCTGTGCATTGAAGGCAAACCAGCCGAAAAACATCATTATCTCGTCTACAGCATAAGGCAAGAGAACAACATCGTATTCTCCAGGCTCTATTTCCCTTGGATTAACCGAGCTTAAAGCCCTTTCCACGGCTTCCTTGGCGAGTTTCTCCGGCTCTATCTTCCTCCAATCGTTGGTCAGGCAGGCGGAGTAACCGCTTCCATCCTCCTTTACAGCAACTATACGAAATTCATACTGGCTTGTTGCTGAGAAGGAATCTACACCGAGTGAATTCACAACTCCTATCTCCCCCGAGCGGACGGAAAAGGAACCAGATAGCTGAACTTCTTTCCTCTCGGCAAAGGCAATAGCCGATTTAACGATTTCTCCTGCCTCTGAAGGGTTAGGGGGTTCTATATATGGAGGAGTAAAGGGAATAGGAACCGGTTTGGGCAGGGAAACGAACTCGCTATTGGGTGGGGAAAGTTCGGCTATTTCCTCGGCGCTCCTGAGAATCCCCTTTAGGGATTCCTCATCATCTGCATTGGTGGAAGCTTCCCCTATTCTCCTATCTTTCACAACCTTTATGTTGATGAACAAATTTTTGCTCTGTACCGATTGATGAACCTGGTTTCTTGTGAATCTTATTAGATAGCTTGAGTAATCCATAATGTTAACCTGAGCATCGGCTTTTGTATTATTCAGTATAAATTTGGCAATATTTCTGATTTTCATCTTTTCATCACTCCAATCCTAACATTTTTGAAACGGGCATAGGGGACTTGGTGTCCCACGAACATAGCCTGAGGCGGTTCGCCTTTTCCGCAATTGGGAACTCCAAGAAGGAAAAGGGTAGATTTATCGGTTATAGCATCAAGCGAATTCCAGAAACGAGGAGTAATGCCTGTATAGGTAGGATTCTTTACCATTTGCTTCAACTCCCCATCTTCTATTAGCCAGCCAATCTCACCAGCAAACTGGAAATTAAGCCTCTTATCATCTATAGACCAGGAAGAATATTCCTCTATCATCAACCCTTTCTTCGTTTCCTGTATGAGCTCATCCAGCGAGTAGTCGCCCGGCTCAAGGTTAATGTTTGTCATCCTGATGAGTGGGAGGTTGTTATAGCCATCGGCACGAGCGCAGCCACCCGATTTAATTCCAAGTTTATAGGCAACATCCCGTGATGTGAGGTAATTTTGGAATATTCCCTCTTTGACGAGCTCAATCCTTTGAGCCTTCACCCCTTCGTCATCGTATTCAAAGTGTCCGAGCGCCTTTTCAAGCCTCGCATCAGCAACCAAATTGACGAGCGGGCTGCCATAGCGGAAGTTTCCCA
>JACIXQ010000140.1 GCA_014360465.1 bacterium | reverse complement strand
TATAAGTGGATTGAATGCTGATGTTTTTCTCATAGGCGGGGTCTGGGTTTTGAAAAGCCTTCGGATGGCTAATTTTCTTCGTTACGAAGTGCCAGGTGTCTTCATTCCTGATGAAATTATAGAAAGACTTGAAAAGGCGTCAGATGAAAGAGAAGAGGGATTGCAAATCGCGCTGGAAATTATTGAATATTTACTTGAAAAAAACTACGGCATAATGCTAATGACTGGCAATGACCTCACAATAGCAAAAGAGATTCTGGAGAGATTGCAATGAAGCAACTTAAAAAGCTTTCTTTTTTATTGCTTATTTTCTTAATGGTCCTACCCCTTTTCCCGAGCGACCTCTACTGGATTTCCCTTGAAAACAAACAGGATGGTATGATTAAGGTCAGTCTCAACCAGGGGTTAAGCTGGGTAACTATAGGAAAGGTACTAAAGCCAGGTCATGGCAGTGTTAAAGGATTTTTGGCCAGCAAATGGGGAAAGAGAGGAACGGTTGTAGCTGCTTCCTCATATGCCATTCATATCAAGGTATCCGAATCAGAAGTGATTTCCATTCTTTCAAAAGAAATGGAATCGTTACCGAAGGATTTTGGTGGTCAACAGCCGGGTGATGCTGGAATTCTCACCGATATAAGAGCAGGAACTTTGCTTTTCAAGGATTTGGCTCCTTTGGTCGGTAGTAAGGTTTGTTTGAGAGAATCTTCAGCTTTGAAAGAATTGCCCGATTCTTTCTCTCTCCAGGGTGGTGAGGAGCTTTATATAATAGTGGAGCCAAGGGAATTCCCCCAGGGTATAGTCATTGAGAATAAAATGGGTGGAAATGTCTATCTTATAAAGGAAGGGAAGAGGCAAGTAGTTGGTAAGGTTGAGAAACCTTTAACGGGAATAGGCAGGTTTGATGGAACTGAGTTTACAGGAATAGGTAGAATAAATACGGTCCATCCTGGTGCAATAACGGTCTCCACCGTTCCGGCTGGGGCAAAGTCTTTTGATATAAACTTATCTGGTGGATTTCAGATAGTTCCGATTGAGAATGCCAAGGAGGGTTACTTCGCTTCCTCGCCTCCTTATCTCATTGTTTCCCCCTTGGAGGGGGAAATCGCTGGTAGCTATCCACTTTTTGACGGAACGATTGGTCTATGGGATTTTGGAGGAAACGGATTTAGGGTTGAAGTAAGCTGGAATGGGAATGAATGGGAAGAGATTCCATTGTTGAAAGGAAAAATAGATGACCTCGCTTCATATCTCAATAAAAGCACAAAAGGGAAATACAGAACCGCCTTTAGTTATATTGGGATAATCTTTCCTCGGATAGATATCACGAAAGCGATAAAGGAAGTTCTGAAGGGGAAGATAATGGAAGAGATGAGGATAGTGAGGGGAAAACTTGACATAGAAGTCAGGTTGGAAGGGGAAGGCGCTAAGATTGTGGATTTGAAGATAGATGGAAAATTGAGGGCAGTTAAAAACTATTATCCATTTGTTTTCACGATTGACCTAAGCGACCTTAGCGAGGGGGAACACATAGTGGAAGTTTCGGCTAAGGATGAGAACGGTGATGTCCTTGCTTCAAAAAAGCAAAAGATATATGTTGATAATCAGGGTCTTTTCAAAGATTAAATACTTTACCTAATATCTATTAAAAGGAGGTATATGCGATATGGAAAGAAAAGTAAAAATTGGATTTGTTGGAGCAGGTTTTATGAGCCAGCTTGCTCATTTGCCATCTTTCAAGGAGATAGAGGGATGTGAGGTCGTTGCTCTCGCTGAACTCCGCCCTCGTTTAAGGGAAATAATAGCGGATAAATTCCGCATTCCAAAGCGGTATCCCTCTCACAAGGAATTGGCTGAAGATGATGAGATAGAAGCGGTTGTCGCTCTTTTCCACTACCTTCTCAATGCTGAAGTGGCCTGTTATCTTTTAGAAAAAGGCAAGGATGTTATGCTGGAGAAGCCGATGGCTTTCACTTATGAGTTGGCTCAGACTATGGTAGATGCAAGCAAAAAATCGGGTAGATTGTTGATGATTGGTTTTATGAAGAGATACGACCCAGGGGTTCAACTTGCGAAAAAATTAATAGAGAAGTTATTAGCTACGGGAGAGATTGGTGAACCGACATTCGTCAGAGTTCATATATTTGGTGGTGAGTGGGTCTGCAACATTGGGACCCCGATATTCACCGATGAACCCTATCCTCCTCTTCCTGAAAGGAAGGCAGACTGGCTTCATCCTTCCCTTGTTAATATGTATGATGAATTCATAAATGTCGCCTCCCACAACCTAAACCTCCTGCGCTACCTTTTGCCGGGCGATTGGCAGGTTGAAGATGCATTTCTCAAGGATACCCAGCTTCTGGCAGTTTTGCAAAGAAATAATCTCCTATGTTCATTTGAGTATGGAAGGCTTCCAGCCCATCGTTGGGACGAGGACATCACCATTTATTTCCAAAAGGGCTGGCTAAGGGTGGAAACTCCTCCACCTCTATTAAAAAATGTTCCTGCCAGGGTTATTTTTTATCGCACTGGAGAGGAGCCAAGCTACAATGAACCGATTGCTCCTTGGGGATGGGGCTTTAAGAGAGAGGCGGAGCATTTCGTCCAATGCGTTAGAGAGAGAAAGGAGCCCATCTCCTCTGGAGAGGATAGTTTGAAGGATATGCTTTTGGCTAAGGACATCTTCTTGAAAATAGCGGCAAAGCTTTGAAAAGGATATGGTTTACATCTTAATTTGACAAAATAATAAGCAAGTGTTAAAGTTAAATTCTATATTTTTTAACAGCCTTTGAAGAAGACGCTTTATAGAAATTCTAATCAAAGGAGGTGTCATTGAAGATGAACGAGCTTAATCTGGAGGTGTTGGAGCAACCGAGTGTAGAAGAGCAGGCACGGGAGATCGTTGAGAGGAAAGGTGTCGGGCATCCTGATAGCTTATGCGATGGTATTGCAGAGGCGATTTCTCGTGCGCTTTCCAAGGAATATAAACGAAGATATGGGAGAATACTTCATCATAATACCGATAAGGCGCAGATAGTGGGTGGGCAAGCTGAACCTCGCTATGGCGGGGGAGAGATTATAAGACCAATATATATCTTGCTTTCGGGTAGGGCTACATCATTGGTCACAACTAAAGAAGGAAGTGTCGAGGTATTCCCCGTTCATACCGTGGCCTTGCGAGCGACACGTGAATATCTTTCAGAGGTTTGCAGAAATCTTAATCTCCATAGTGATGTGATAATTGACTCCCGCATCGGGCAGGGGGCGGAGAATCTCCAGATTACGCTTAATTCGGAAGAAGCTCCCGCTGCGAATGACACTTCCTTTGGAGTTGGACATGCACCTTTATCCGAAACCGAGACAATTGTCCTTGAAGCGGAACGCTTTTTGAATAGCA
>JACIXQ010000014.1 GCA_014360465.1 bacterium | reverse complement strand
GAAAAACTAAAGGCAATGAGAGCTAATATAGACTTATTTGAACTATCAGAACGGATTGAGATGTTGGAGAAAAGACTTGACAAAGCATATCAAATAAAGGTAAGGAGGTATAACAATGAATAAACGGAACAAGCTTTCAAAGCAATTTATTTTTGAGGAAAGACGTTTCCTCGCCTGCGCCATCCTTATGTTCTTGATGTATTCCCCAATGCTTATACCCTCTATGTTCTTGAAAAGATGGGCTAAATAGTAGGGACTTAGACGAAATGCCCTGGCAACCTCCCTTAAACACAACCCCTCTTTATCATAGTTCTGCAATATGAACCTTTTCACCCTCTCCACAATTGAGGCTCTGTAGCTAGTCTGCCCCCTTATGGCGAGAAGGTCATTTATTATTTGCATTAGAGCTTCCCGCATCTCCTCTTTCGTATTACACCTCTTGACCATCGCCGCATAATGGGAATAAAACTCCAGCAAGTTTATCCTTGAAGATGCCTGAAACAACCTCGCATAGGACAAGAGGGATGTTATGACGCCCCAAATGCGGGACTTCGTCTCCCAGGGAGACTCCTCAAAATGCTTTATTTCCTTCTCCATCCACTCAACCCAGTAATTCAACACGACCTCTATGCTCGCCCATTGAAAACGTGAGAGTAACTCGCCTTCTTCCTTTGAGAGAAGAAGGATTTGTCTCTCAAGCTGAGCTAACCATATCTCTGCATCCAGGTCGTATAATCTCTGTTTATCAAGAGGGGGCAGAACCCTGGAAAGACTCCTCAAAAACTCCTGTAAAGCGGAAAACATACCCTCAGCCATCCTCTCGACGAATTGCTGGGGAACAACTGCAAGATGGAAAAATGCATCCTTCAATTCCTCATAAGGAAGTTCCAAATCCTTTACCCTTTCCCAGACTCTTGAAAAGCTTTCCTCGGTAGGTGGCTCAGTAAGAAATTGCCCAAATACGAGAAAAGCAACCGGCTCATTGCCAAGCATAATCGGAACAATACCATCCATTATCCCAGCATGACACTGATAAACAAGTGCCTTTTTCTCTTTTATAACGATTTCCGCTGCTTCCCTATCGCTTCTTATACATCTCTCCAATCCTCCCTTACTATGTTTTATTATTTCGCAAAAACGGGTGGGAGAATATAGGGGATAGAGGTTCCAAGAGGGAACTGCCTCCTTGAGAAAATTTAGAAAAGGTCTAAGCGTCTGGTTAGAACTCATTAAGAAAATTGTATACCAAAGACCTACAAATTGCAATATGCGAGCTTACAACACACTTCCTTCCATTCTTCTCCGAAATTTGCTATCATTGAATCAAAATTTTTGTTGGGAGGCAATTATGGCGAGGCTAACACAAATATTGTGCCTTCTCTCTCTTTTCTTTAATCTTGCAGGAGCGCAAGAATTCATTTTGAGGGAAGATTTCGAATCAGAGAAGCTCTCCTCCCTCTGGCAATTACATTTAGGTGAAAAACAGAGTTTTGCCCGCTTGGAAAAAAGGAATGGTGGAAAATGCTTTCATCTCTTCGGCGACCATTCCCAAACTAACCTAACAAGCGCCAAGGCTATAGCCAATATTGACTATACACTTGAATACGATTTCTTTCAGCCACCTGATGAAACGGGCGGATATCAAGCGGTTGTTCATCATCCACGCCCCGAAGGGCATTCATACTGGTGGTTGGAATATGGTCCCGAACGCTTCTTCCTCTATACATTAGCTGGAGGGAACTGGTTCAATAGATGGCAGGCAAGTGGAATTCCCACCAATCGCTGGCTTCACATCCAAATTCGCAATACCCCAAAAAGCGTGAAGGTTAGGATTTACGATGAAACGGGACAACATCTCCTTGCTGAAAGCCCAGCCATATCTCACGATGACGGCGACCCTGCTCCGCTTGTCTTCGCCGCTATCGGTGACCAGCGTGGCGTCTGGGGAATGAAAATAGATAATATTCGCCTTTATGTAACTCCCATTCCCCAAAGAGATGACTATATCCTGAGACAAAACCTTATGAATATCATTACCTCTACTTTGACTAACGAGGAGACGCTCAGATATTGGGGAGAAGCAGGGCAGGTTCTCCAGAATTTGAAAATTGCCTTTGACAAAATAGGAACCGTTTCCCTTTCCGATTGGCAATCTTATGTTGAGGCAAACAAGAATTACGATATTCTTTGCCAAGACCTTTCTATGAGCTACCATAAGGAGGTAATCTCCAAAATGGAAAAGGAAAGAAATGGATGGATTATGCTTGACTTATGGAAGCATCTCAATGCGAGCTCCCTTGAACTGGGCATCCCCACACCATTTACTGAGCCAGTTTCCGATGTTCAGGGAATCCCCTTCATCACCACTCCTTTTGGCAAAAATTGTATATGGCAGGATTTACCATCTCGCTCCCGCATATCCATTCCCCTCAACGCTAAAGCGAAGATACTCGCCTTACTCATCGCCCCGTTTTACGATGAGGAGCTCTACAGCCACGATGATAGCCTTATAGATGTCCTTCAAATTGAGCTCTCATATGAGAATGGCTTCAAAGAACGGATATTTCCTCAACTCATCGGGTGGAAACCCCCTCTACCCTACGAAATTGGCAACCCACCTTTCCCCAATAAGGAAGTGAAAGATTACATAGTTCAACCATCCCATCCTGCTCCCATCTCTCATATCACCCTCTGCGATGGTGCAATTCAAGCTGGCTGGGCTATATTCGCCATCTCCTATCAACCTGGCAATCCCACCCCACCATTTATTGGAAAAATAACCAGGAAGAACCTTAAGATAAAGCCTATCCCGCCCAAGGTTTCCCAAACCGGGGAAGAAATAATCATTGAGAATACCTTTTACCATCTTGCCATTGATAAGAAAAAGGGCATCATAAGGGACTTGCACTCGGTCCTCATTGGTAACCCAGTATCAATGAAAAATCCCTCACCGATATTCGCAATCCAGCTAAGCGATGGAGAGCTCCTCTATTCCGATGATTTCTCGCTCAAAAATCACTCCCTTGCAAAAGCTAAAGACAGCATAATCCTCAATCTCACTTATCAGAAGGAAGCTCTTGAAGGAATTGAGCTCCAGGTAAGAATCAAGGCGAGTATGGACGGCAAGATGGAATGGGGAATGGAGATTCACAATTCCTCTTCCTCGCTTCAGAAAGTGCGTCCCGTGTTCCCTCTTCTTGACGGACTATCTTTGGGCAAAAGATTGGGTTGGTATTTTCCCCAAAGGGGTGGCGCTGTAAGTGAGCTTCCTTTGGAAGGATTATCCAGCTATGGTGGAATGGCCTGGCTTCAAATAATAGATGCCTACATCCCAGAGGGAGGGGGAATCTACCTTCGCTCGGATGATACTCAGGGAATCTACAAGATATTCGCCTTGCGCTGGTCTCCAAACGAAGAGACTGCTCCAAAACGGGTCGCCGATATTCCAGAACCCGCTCATCCGCTCAACCCTTGGCGTAGCAAAGTAGGGTTGCACCTTTCTATCCAGTACCTTCCCTGGGAGATACCACCTGGCGGGAGCTGGTCCTCTCCACCCGCAACGATATGTATCCATCAGGGAGACTGGCGCGATGCCCTTTCCGATTATAGAAAGTGGCTTAAGGGATGGTGGAAACAGCTTCGCCCCTGCCCTACGATTTATAAGTACGGTTTTTATGCTCTTGTTGGTGGAGCTCCCGCAGATAACCAAAAGGGTGAAGAATTCGGCTCCTATGATTGGTGGCACCTATCACCCTTCTGGACGATAGATTATCCCGATGAATTGAAGGAGGAACTGATGGAATTGAAGAAACAAGCGGAAAGGGCAAAGGCTTGGGGACAGGCTGTAGGAGTTTATATTGAGGGTATGGTGCTTGAGAAAAAGAGAAAGATAGCCAAAGAGCATGGCGCCGAATGGGCGATGATGGATGATAAGGGTAATTATTATGATTATTATTCAACTGAATCCAATCCCGTCTGGAATATATGCCCAGCTGTAAGGGAGTGGCAAGAGTGGGACGCAAAAGCCTATGCGGAGATAGCGCGGCAGGTACCTCTCTGCGCTATGTATGTGGATTCCACTGGCTCGCGCTGGGCAGAGGTTTGCTATAATCCTCTCCATCATCATAAGAACCCCGGCATCTGGGTTCAGGGTTGCGGAGAACTATTTGAGGCTATACGCCAGGCGGTTATGAATGTCAACCCGAAGATAGCGATACATTCGGAGGAACCGGGAAGCGATTATATGGCTATGCACGAGGACGGCTCCTGGTCGCACAGCCTCTGGACGAATCTCAGTGGGGACATTGAATACAATCCTGCTGGCTTAAACTATTTCCGATTCGTCCTCCCCCAGTTCAAGATGTACGAGATACCGAGCTATCGTCACGGGCTATGGCGATGTAAACTCGCCTTCTTCAATGGCGAGGGATTATGGACAAATCAACCCGATGCCCTTCGCCGAGAGCTGTTCATCCGTTGGATGCCCACATTGAGGGAGAATGCCGATATCTTCCTCAGCGAGGATGTTGAACCTGCCCTACCCCTACTTTCTCCACCTCTCTTCATCAATCGTTTTCGCAAGGGAGAGCAGATGATATACACCATCTATAATGCGGGACTGCGAACTCAATTCGCCCAGCTTCGCCTACCACTACCAAGAAATGGGCATATATTTGACCTTTTGAATTTAAAGGATGTGAATTTCCATAAGAAGGGAGAAGAAGCGGTAATTGATATAGAAGTTGACCCTCATAATGTCCTCTGCTATCTCGTCACGCCTCGGCTGATGAGAGTTGAAAAGAAAGATGGGAAATTGAAAGTTGAATTTATCGGAACCAGCATAAAGGCAAAAGAGCTTCTGTTGACCAGAATAGACGAAGAGGAAGTAAGGAGAGATACCAAAAGATTCCCATTGGATCAAAAAGTTCTCTTTATAGACCTTGAGAAACATTTTCCCCAATGGAAGGGGAAAATACTTTTACGCATCGCACTCCCCCATTCCACTGAGGACATAGCTACGATAGAACGATGATTTCGGGTAAAATGAATAGGGTTTGCTTCTTAAAATTAGAGTTCATCTTTCTGATATCACTTAACTACCTGGCTCTTGGACATCCCAACTTACCCGAACCGTGGCTTTATGTTGAGGGAAAGTTCATAAAAAATTGGGAGGGTAAACCCTTTATTCTGGGCGCGATTGGAACAATTTGGCAGGGAGAACTTTATGCCCCAGAAAATCCCCCCACAATACCCATCGCTGAAATAGCGATTGAAAAACCCCCTACTAAACCATTGAAGCAAGGGGAAAGCTGGAGGGAAAGCATCTGGAAACTTGCAGGAGAGCCGCCCGAAATAAGAGTTGAAGAACTTAAGGACTCCTCAAAGGGCAAAATCGTCAAAATGAAAGGAGAAACAGGACAATGGTCGTTCTTCACGCTCCGTCTTCCTTTCTTCCTTGCGCCTGGCAAATACGAGCTGAAAATAAGATATCTCTCTCCCAAAGATGGCAGTTCGGCAACTGGTATCTATCTCAACATAATCACAACCCATCTCCCGTTGACCTATTCCCTTCCCGATTATAAAGACGGTTCTTTCCATATTTTCAGGCAAGTATTCACCATCTCTGATGAGGTAAGGGAATTGGTTATAAAGAAGACCGATTCATCCCCAAAAGATGGTACACCTTTGGATTGGATAGAGATAAGAGCGATTTCCATAGAGAATATGAAGCCCTTCCCACCGATAAGGATTAAGGCGTGCAAGGAGCTGGTGCAGGGAAACCCACATCTTGAACTTATCAGGAAAAATGATGTTGATGCGATAAGCATAAAAAGCGAGGCTGGAGCCTATTCCTTCTTCACTCTTCCCTTCCCTTCACCATTGAAAGCAGGAGAATATTTGCTGACGGTCAAATACTTCGGTGACCCTCAAAGAACGGGAACGATAACGCTCTATACGGACGAAGAAGGCGAACACAGAGAACTTCTCGGCCTGCCTCATAAGCTCGATGGGAAACTTCACTCCCTTAAAATCCCCTTCAAGGTTAATAAATCATGCAATGGAATCGTCTTCAAAAAAACAGGAGGAATTCCCTATGAACGAAAGCTCTGGAACGATGATTTCGATTCCCTTCTTCGTTTCTTTAAGGAGGAGGGCTTGAACGCTGTAAGAATAGCGGTCTATTCATATTTTGATGAATTAGGTGATGCCAAATTGAAGGAGTTGGGAGGATTTGAAGGCTTTATTATAAAGACGATAGACCCCCTTGTCCAGGCTTGCAAAAGAAATAGGATGTACGCAATAATTGACCTACACGCCTACCCTCAATCCGACCCGGAAAGAAATCCAATGGATATCCTTTATAACTGGTTCATTCCTTTTTGGAAAGCGGTCGCTAAAGTTTACAAAGAAGAGGGTTGGGTAGCTGGATATGAACTTTGGAATGAGCCGGGAGAAATTAGCGCAAAGGAACTTCGTAAGTGGTACAGAGAATGTATCAAGGCAATCAGAAAAATAGACCCCCGACATATCATCATCGTGAGCGATGCAAATGCTGGATGGGGCGGAACAAAGCTCACATGGAAAGAGGTCAACTTTGATACGGGTGACCCACAAAGGCAGGTTGTGTTCACTTTACACGGAGGAGTGGGACCAAATGGTCTCAAAGATGTTGATTTTCTCTGCCATATATCCGATAAATGGAATGTGCCCATAATGCTTGGTGAATGGGAATGTGATGGAGAATGGGGTGATAGTGAGGAAGAAAGGGAAAAGGGAAGAGAAATCTTTCAGGAAATTCTTAATCGCCTCAAAGCTTGCCGCTCAAAGCATGCCCACAGTTTTATGATATGGCGCGCCCATAAACCCCCTGCCTATATTCAGTTCTGGGCTCCATTCGCCATAGAATATTGTGGCAAGGTTACAAATGATGACCCTCCTAAATTGCTCATCATATCGGATGAGCAAAGCGAGTTCATTCCCATCCTGAAGAAGCTCAATATCCCCTTCCAGCACGCTACCTCTTTAACTGCCATCAAGAATTTGGAAAATTATTCCGCTCTAATCATTTGTTCCCTTAATTATCCCCAACCGAATATCCTCAATGAGGAGATAGAAAGAAAGATAAAGGAATTCCTATCAAAAGGAGGAAGGGCTTTCATAGAATATTCATCCTCTTATAGAAACGAACTTTTCGGAATTAAGCTGGACAATCCCCGAAGGATGCTTTCAGAAAGGCTCATTGTTTCCCGCTCCCACTATTTGACAAAAGGTTTTGAGGAAGGCACGCTCTTGGAAGAGCACAATTCTTCCTATCTTCCACCTCGAAACTTGCAAGGAGAAACCATACTTGAGTATGGCAAAGTCCTCGGCACATATAGACTCTTACTCACCAAAGATTGGGTGGAGCTAATTCTGGACTTGGGAGAAATCCAGACTCTCTCCCTTTTCCGGCAGAGATATGGTGCCTCCATTTCTGATTATTGCCCCGAGAAGGTGGAGATTTATCTTAGTGAGGATGGCAAGGATTATCAACTCGTTGGTGAAAGAACCGGCAATCTCCTCCCCCAGATCGTAGAAATTCCCCTTTCCAATAGGAAAGGACGGTTTATCAAACTAAAGATATACAAATACAAAAGAAGTCCTACGACGGATTGGCTTTTTCTTGGCGAGATGGAGGTATTGAATGAAAAAGGAGAGAATATCGCACTTCATAAACCTTATACCCTTTCCCCAAATCCTTCCTTCTTATATCCTGATGGTTACCCTCCCAAGCTGACCGATGGAATTATAGAGGGACATTACAGCGATAAACTTTCAATCGGCTTCACAACACCTACATCTCCTTCACCTCGCTCTCCTGCCCTTATAAACCTTTCCTTCGGTCAAGGCGAACTTATCTTATCTCTTCTCAAGATTAGCGATTATAAAGCCCGTTTCTTCCGCCCCACTGAAAAATGGGAAAATCTCCTAAGAAACATCGTCCTCTACCTCCTCCCACCTGAAGAGCGAAAGAAGGTGGAGGAAAATTACATACCACTCAAAGCCTCTACCGAACCACATAGATGGATACTACCTGGCGAGACTGCCAGATTGACAGTCGGAACAATACCGGGAATATACCCGAAAGCTATGATAGAAAATCGGGTTATCCCACTTAAGGAAAATTCACCCGGGGTATGGGAGGGGAATTTTGAAATTGAAAAAGAGGGAGTTTATGAGCTCATTGTCAGAGCAAATAATGGGAAAAACACGAGGGAGCTTAAGATGAAGATAGAGGTGAAGGAAAGGGAAAAGAAGTACAGGGAGGTTCTGGATAAAAACATCCAGTGGTTCTTGAAATCTGGTGTAATGCCTAAGCCTGATGGCTCGCAAGGGGTTTATAATCAACGATGCTTAGCCTGGTTTGATGGAGGTCCACTTGAATCACTACCCTCTCCTTATAGGGTTGATTGCAATGCCAAGAGCGCCCTTGCTTTCTACCTATATGGAGAGCTGACCAACAACAAGCGATACAAAATGATAGGAGAAAATATACTTGACTTTATGCTTCCTCACCAGATAATAGACCCCAAACGCCCCTCCTTTGGAGGTTTTCCCTGGCTTTACGAGAAGATAAACACCATCTATTTGTGGGACGACAACACAAGGACGGCGCTTTGCCTTCTTTACCTCTATAAAAAGACAGGTCAAATAAAGTTCCTCTTGCCTGCCCTTCGCGTCATTGAGTTATGTCGAAGGGTGTCGCATCCCGATGGTTTGATAACCCGAACAGCGGTTGAACCAGAGGAGCTTGATAGAATCGGTTGCTCAGCTTATAAGCAATTTCAACAGGGCATTGCCTCCGACTTCGACCTTCTCCGTTGGTTCTCAGCCTACGCGGTAACCGCTGACGAGGAATACAAAAAGCTTGCTGAAACCTGCCTACGCTGTTGGAAGCACCTCTCAACCGTCAGAGGATTGCCCATAGCCTACTTCTACACAAAGGATGAGAACATCAAAGAAATAATTATCAACTTCTGGCGCTCCTATCTGGAACACCCGGATGTCAAGAGGTGGGGTGTTTACAGGGTTGATGCTCCCGATTTCGCCTTAGCCTTTGAAGGCGATTGCTCTATAACAACTGAAGCTGATGACCCCCTCAGTGACCAGCTCTATCAAACATCATTCCTTCTTTTACACGCTTGGTGGTCATATAAAGCAACTGGAGAGCCGGTTTGTCTCGAAGCTTTTCACAAAATCGGCGATTTTTTGGCCCGTATACAGATGGAAAGCAATGACGAAAGGATAGATGGAGCGTGGGTAAGAGGATGGGATTTGGAAAGTTGGGAATGTTACGGCGCACCATATGACCCCAACTACGGTCCCTACTCAGCCTACACCGGCTGGATGAATTCAATTATAGATATAGCCTATTCACTCTACCTTATGAACGAGAACCCCTTCCCAGAATTATCTGATGACAAAACGGCAAAGGAATTGCTTAAAAAAGTCAGAGGAGAAACACCAAAGGAGAGTATCGGTGAGGACAACATAGCCCTACATTGTCGCTACACTCTTAAGCCCGCTCCTGTTGGTAAATACGCTGACTCGCCAGTGGGAAAGCTAACAGATGGAATCATAGATGGACATTATGAAGACGGTCTGTCTGTCGGATGGCATATTCCCCAAGGAGAAAGCATAGAGGTTGAGATGAATTTGGATTTGGGTGCTAAAAGGAATATAGCTATGATAGCACAACGATATGGAGCAGGGATGAATGACTACATCCCAAATGAGGTCACTGTTCAGGCAAGTGAGGATGGGCTGAATTTTTCGGATATTGTAAAAGGTACCCCACAACAGGCTGGTTTCCTCTTCCTCCCACTCCCAAAACCTGTTTCAGCAAGATATCTTAAGTTCATCCTGAAAAAGAGATGTCTCTCTCCTACCCAGGATTTCCTTTTCGCAGGAGAAACACTTGTGTATGAGGCGAGATGATCTTTTTTCTGAAAACATACTCCATCCCATAAGCCTTAACGCCTGAGAACTTATGAATACAGGCATCCAGCAAATTGCCGGTCAACTGGTATGGGATAGCTAATCAGCAAAACGGTGAGAGAGAATTGTTTTTTTAAAATCTCTTGACCCCTCGGAGAAGGACTATATCATTAAACACAAATGGAAAAGTTCAAATGGTTCACCATAATTTTCCCTATTTTATTTGCAAGTTACCTTCTTTCGGCAGAACCTGAGAACCTAATAAGGGGAGCATTTGAGGTCCTTGCCGGCTGGGAGATTCCTCCTGAAGCAAAACTTGATAAGGATATCTACAAGAGCAATCCCCCTTCCCTCAGGATAGAGGGAAGCGGGAGGGCAAGCTATGTAATCTTTTGCGGTGAAGGGGGAGGAAGATACACTTTATCAGGTTGGGTAAAAACTAAAGATGTCATACCCACCGCTGAAAAGGGTTACGCTTTTTTGGCAATCTATCAATACGATGCCTTTGGAAACTTGCTGGAATTCAAGGATATTGCCCAGCCTACAGGCACACAAGATTGGACATTCTATTCCTATTCCTTCACCACTCCGCCCGGCACATTCTATCTGGAGGTCACTTGCGGAATATGGCAGGCAGGGGGAATAGCTTGGTTTGATGATTTAGCCTTGACAAAAGGAGATGAACCTCTTATGGCAACCAAAGATAAACCCCTACCACCTCCCACGGGGAAAATAGCCATTCTCAAAGATGAAATACCACCTAAAGGAGCCCTCACTCCTCCCGAACTTTTCTATAACCTTTTACGGGAAGCTGGATACTCTCCGGAATTCATCTCCGCTGAGGGACTGAAGGATAATCTAAAAAGGGAAAAATATGACCTCCTTATACTTTCATATGGTGAATCTTTCCCTGCTGAATCAGCCAGTGCTCTTTTCAACTTTTTAAAGGACGGTGGCTCCCTCTTTACAACCGGGGGTTATGCTTTTCAAAATCCCCTTTACAAGATGGACGATAAGTGGTTGGGTGAAGAAGAGGCTAATGCAATTCAGCCCAACCTCTTTCCAGCCGGCGATTTTCAGAACCCTTCCCTATGGAAAAGAGGTGAGGGTTGCTCGCTTGATGAAACGAACCCATTTCAGGGAAAGCCATCAGCAAAAGTTTTCCTCCTCACCCCTTCCTCAAGTGATTGGCACACAGAAGTCAATCTACCGCCAGGGAAACTTTACCGTTTCTCAGGCTTCTTGAAAACCAAAGATGTAAAAGGTGGCTACGCTTTCGCAGCGATATATTGCTATGACAAAGAGGGAAACATCACCCTCTGGAGAGATGTTGGCAAAGGAATTGGAACGACTGATTGGCAAAGTTTCAGCTGGGACTTCTCACCACCACTGAATACGACGAGAATAGTTGTTCGCTGTGGGATATATCAAGGGCAAGGCGAAGCATGGTTCAACTCCTTTGAAATCAAAGAAAGGCTGGAGACGAGGATAAACACTGCAAAAGGCGAACCTATGGATAGCCTCATCGTTCAACCATATCAGATTGGGATGTTCGATCCATCTTACAAACTGGAGCGAGTTGCTTATGCCGAGCCTGCTAAAGAAGGGTTAATAGACTGGCAATTTAGGCTTAAGGGTCCGCTCATCGGCTATTCTGCCTCGGGTGTAACGGGGTCAGACTCGGCACGCTGGATACCTCTAATCAAGGGATACGATAGATATGGAAGATTGCGGGGTAGCATCGGTGCCCTCCTTCTCCATTATTCTGGCTTCTACGCTACTTCGCGCTGGGCATTTTTCGGCGTGGAGAATCAGGACATCTTCCAGAATAAGGATATGCAAAAAGCTTTTCTTAAGATAGTTAAACATCTATTACAGGGAACCTTCCTCCATAACCTCACCAGCGAGTTCTTCAGCTATAATCAAGGAGAGCCTGTAAAGATAAGTGTGAAGGTCTCAAACTACGGTAAGCCCGTTAATAATGCAAAACTTATCATCAGCGTGGAAGAAAAAAATACAGGTAAAATCTGCTTCAATCAGGAATTCAACTTTTCCCTCGCTTCAGGTGAAAGGAAAGAACTGACCACCACCTGGCAAGAGAAGAAATTCAATGATAACCTCTATCGCATCAAAGCTGTTCTCTATCTTAACAACGAGAAATGGGATTGGATGGAAAGTGGTTTTCTTGTAAAGGATGAAAAACTCTTGAAAAATGCGAAGAAATTGACCTATAAGGATAATTACCTTTGGTTTGATGGAGAGCCCCGGTTTATTCTGGGAACCGATGACTATTCGGACACGCTTCTTGCTGCAAGGATGAATCCACTTGTCTGGGATAAGGAATTGCGAATGCTCAAGGACTATGGCGTTGACCTTTACGAAAATCTTTGGATAAGCCCAGCTTATTATAACTACCAGATACCGGAAGACATCTGGCGGAGGACCGATGCTCTTTCCTTACTAACGCAGAAACACAACCTCGTTTTCTTCCCCTGCATTCTTTGCGGCTACAATGTAGCAGTTAGCGATGAAGAGCGGGAAAAACAAAAAGAAATCTGTTCCCAGTTCGCCCAACGATATCACATACTTCCATCCCTCATCTATTACATCAACGGTGACCTCCAGTTTAACGAGAATGATGCAAGAAAATATCATAAACCTCTTTTTAACGAGTTCCTTAAGTCCAAGTATAAAAATAAAGCCGAACTGGAAGAAGCCTGGAAACTTTCCCCACCCCAGGGCGAATGGGGAGATATAGAATTGCCACGACCCAAATGGGGAAATTGGGAAGATGCTGCTACAGCTGACTTACTTTCCTTTTACGGCTTTCTTGCCCGAAAATGGATAAGCACGATGTCAGGCGCCCTCAAAGCGGTTGACCCACAACATCCCACAACCTGTGAGTTCTACCAACTGCCAGTGGGAGGTATAGACCTAAGGGAAGAGATAGATGACCTTGATATTTCAAATATCGGCTATTTTGGACCGCTCAAAGAAGATATTATCAGGCTTCCCCCTACCCTCAAATATCACGACCTTCGCTCGCTCGGGAAGACCTTCTCCCTTGGGGAATTCGGAGCAAAAACGCATCCCGCTTGGCTCGCAGGTCCGGATTACCATATAAAGAGAAGCGAAGAAGAGAGGAACAAGCTATTTTTAGCGGCTATCTTCTACTCCTTCGGGATGGGCGCCTCACGGGCAAACAATTGGTGCTTCCTTGACCCATCCTCCTGGGTATTTCCCTGGGGTCTCTTCTATCCCTGCGATGAGGTCCCCAAGGAATGCGCCAAGGTGATGCGTGCGGGTGGATTCCTCCTTAGACAAATTCATCCCGCCCCAGCCAAACCACCATCCCTTTACCTCCTCATCCCCACGCAGAACAGAGTTAGTGGAGTTAGGGATACCATTCATTGGGCTCTTATCCGTTCCATAAATACGCTCATTTCCCTCGGGGTTGATTTCTGGGTGATAGATGAACCAAACATAGAACAAATCCCCGATAGTGTGAAGGCAATCATCTATCCCCTTCCTTTCTGTCCTCCTGATAGTGTCTATGAATGGTTGAAATCCTTTGTCCAAAAGGGCGGAAAATTGTTCATAAGCGGAGATATTTCCTACGACGGCACTCGCCAGCGAAAAAGAACTGATAGGCTTGAGGAACTTTGCGGCGTTCAATTCCAGAGCGAAGTTGAAAAACCAGTCCAGCCACCACCGCCTGGCAAGCCAATGATAAAAGTTGAGCCCAAAACCGCTGAGAGCGTTCTCGGGTCTGACATCCTATTCCATAACAGGTTTGGTAATGGAGATGTCTTCTTCACTCCCTATGTTGAGGAGCTAAGACCTACCTCCGACTTGTTAAGTGATATTTACCTTCGCTTCCTCCAGCTTGCAGGGGTAGAAAGGTTAAAGGCGGTTAAACCAGATAGCCCCTCACTCCATCGTTTCCACCTTAAAACTTTTGATGGGGAAGTAGTTACGCTATTCAATCAAGGCGAGAAGAAAAATGTTTACATAGAAAGCAATTCTCAAAGGATATCCCTGACTGTTGGTAACAATATGCCTGCCCTCGTTCATACAACAAAGAATGGCGTCCTCAAAGTCGTCGCTTCCGGGATTATAGAAATAAATCGTAAGACCGTTTTTCGCTCCGACGCTCATATAATCCTTTTCTCCCTGGATGGCAAACCCATAAACGATTCAGAGTGTATTTTTCTCATACCACTTGAAGAAGGAGAGATAAAGTTTTCCAAGAAATTCAATGTAGATATAGGCGAACTCGTTGAAGGGAAATGGAAGAGGTTTGAAAGGATTCCCTCAACCAATAGCCTTAAAGTAGATGGGGATATCCGTTTTACGCCCTGCATACTCTACACTTCCAAACCACCGGAGAATGAATGGCTCGAGAGACTTCTTTTACCCTGAGGGTTCCTCCTTTCCTCGTTCTCTGCCTTTCCTATGCTCTTACCTTTGCCGGTGCTGGCGCTCTACAACAGTTCGTTGTGCCTATAGCGAGACAGAGAGGCTGGGAGGAAATGAAAAGCTACCTCCCACTCATAATCATCTACTTCTCTTTCGCTTTCTTTCGCTTCCTTTCCGGGCTGTATGTGAAAAAGCTCGGCTTGAAAACCTCTCTTCTCCTTGGCTCCTTCACCTATACTCTTTTCCCTTTAGCTTTCCTTCTTAATCTCCCCTACCCTATTTTGCTATTGATAATGTTCATCTGGGGTTGGGGAGCTGCTGTCTATTGGACAGCAGGAACTGTAGCGCTCCTCTTTCTCTCAAGAGATAAGAGATATGGAAGCTATTCGGGTTTCCTTTACACCTCGCTGAACATCGGCTTCGCCATCGGGGTAGCACTTCTCGGATTAATCCATTCCAAGCTTGGAGAAAACAAGATGTTCGCAATATCTTTCTCTCTTTCCCTTTTCGGCACATCCTTACTTCTCCTCCTTCCCGAGCTGGAAGCTGAGATGGAAATTCACCCTCCGAGCTTGCTTGTCAAGCTGGCGTTCGGTGAGAAAAGCCGCTTGCCCGGGTTCTATCTCTTCGTCTCTGCCCTCACCTTGGGGATAATGTTCGGAAGCTTTGGAGAATGGATTAGTTCCCTCTACGGCATCTCCTATATGACCACGATAACCTTCATCGGCTATGCTGGACGCATATTCCTTTCCTATCCAGGCGGTTGGATTGCTGATAAATTTGGTGAACGATTCGCCCTTATGCTTAGCTTACTACTCAGTGTGCTGGGCTTGGGAACAGCTTTGCTCTTCCCATCTTTCTTCACCTATTCCTTTTGTGCCCTGATGCTTGGCTCACAAATGAGCATAGTGCCAATTACTGCAACCTCGCTTATTGGTAGAAGATTCCCTCCCCAAATTTATCATCTCGCCTCGGGAGCCATTCTCGCCTGGAACTCTCTCGGAGTCGCCATCGCCCTTCTCCTCAGCGCCATTCTCCAAAACATCTTGCAAAATCTTCCTTCCGTGCTATTTTTCTTCACGATAATATTCTCTATCTGCACGCTAATATCCCTAAAAAAGGAGGATTGAAAGATGTTAGTTGAAACAATCGCACCTGGAAGAATCTGTCTTTTCGGAGAACATCAGGATTTCTTGGGTCTATGGGTAATTGCCTCCGCAATAGACCTCCACATACATATTACTGGCAGAAAAACAAGGGGAAATGAGCTGTTGATACATATGCCCGATATCGGAGAAGATGAAATCATAAACCTGAAAGATGAGATAAAATACACCAAAAAGCGAGACTATTTGAAAGCAGGCGTAAAAGTTCTCCTTGATAGGGGGTTCAAAATAAATTTCGGTGCAGAGTGCACTGTTCGCGGTGAGCTCCCGATAAATGCAGGAGTATCAAGCTCCTCCGCCCTCGTCGTTGGTTGGATAAAGTTTCTTCTCACCCTATTAGACATTGAAATTCCACCTGATGAGTTAGCCAGGCTTGCCCATAGAGCCGAAGTTCTTGAATTCAACGAGCCAGGTGGGATGATGGACCATTTCACATCAAGCATTGGCAACACGATATTCGTTGACTGCATTCCACCATTCTCTTACCAATTGCTTCCACTTAACCTCCAAGGGTTCGTCCTTGGAGACACTCTTGAGCGAAAGGAAACTTTGGAGGTTTTGAAACGCTCTCACGAGGAGGCAGAAGAGGGGATAAAAAGACTTAAAGAAATCTATCCACTCTTCGACCTCCGTAAAACACCCCTTCATGAAGTTGAGCCTTATCTGACACAACTTCCCTCCCACTTAGCAGATAAGGTCTATGTTAACATCGTAAACAGGGATATCTGCCTAACAGCAAAAGAGATGTTTGAACAGAGGGCGATCGATGAAAGGAAAATTGGAAACCTCCTCAACGAGCATCATAAGATGCTAAGGATTCTCGGTGTCTCTACCCCTAAACTTGATTCTCTCTGCGAGGCTTCCCTAAAAGCAGGAGCCTTTGGGGCAAAATTAGTTGGTTCTGGAGGAGGTGGTTGTATGATAGCCTACGCGCCCGGTAGAGAGAAAGAAGTTGCGAAGGCTATAGATGAAGCAGGAGGAAAGGCATTCATCGTAAAAATTGAGGAAGGATGTCGTAGCAGAATATTAGAAGGCTGAAAAATTCCAAAGATATCCTCTGTTTCAAAATTTTTGCACAATAATCTTATAAATCTCTTATTTCGCTTCTCATATTTTGAGAAGTGATACCCCCTGGCGTTGCGAAAAGCGCAGTTTCTATAATTCTCATTTATACCCCAAATTTTTGCTAAAAAACACTTGCGTTTTATCAAAGCTTATGTTAAAAATTTAGTGGATGTTTAGTGGAAATTCTCTTAATATATAGATTAAAATTATTGACCTTTTTCCCGTTTTATAATACAATTTTGGTGTTTAATGGATAACAAGTGGAGGAAAGTAAAAAATGTCCTTATTTACTGGTTTCTTCGTTCACAATATGGATGACAAAGGGAGGTTGATACTCCCAGCGAAGTTACGCCTTTCGCTGGGGGTACGCTTCTATTTGACAAGAGGAATAGGAGGCTGTGTTTTCCTGTTCTCCGAGGACCACTGGCGGAGTCTTGTTGAAAAACTTACACGATTTTCCTTCTTCGATAAGAATGCAGTGCTCCTTCAGAGATTACTTGTTGGCGGAGCGGAAGAAGCATCCTGCGACAAACAAGGAAGGCTTGCTATACCACTCTCCCTTCGGGAATATGCGGGCTTGAAAGAAAATGACGATGTTGTGATTATGGGTATGGGAGACCGCATAGAGATATGGTCGAAAGAAAGATGGAACAAATTTGAGGAGGAACTTACGCCGGAAGAAATAGCTAAAGCAGCTGAAAAATTGGGATTCCTTGAAACAAGTCCCGAACTTTAAATGGAAATTTATCATCAACCGGTAATGGTAAAGGAGGTATTGGAAATCTTGCAACCAGAGAGAGGAGGCATTTTCGTAGATTGCACCGTAGGCGAAGGAGGACACTCCGAAGCAATCCTTCGCCTACTCCCTCATTCTGGTACCCTTATCTGTATAGATAGAGATGAAGAGCTTCTAAATATAGCGAAAATGAGATTGAGAAATTTACACCCAAATATCCACTTCTTTCATGCCAATTTCTCTCGTTTAAAAGATGTCCTCTCCTCAATAGGCGTCAAAGAGGTTGATGGCTTCCTTTTCGATCTTGGAGTTTCACTCCGCCAGTTGCAAACACCAGAAAGGGGCTTCAGCTTCCAGGTAGATGGTCCTCTGGATATGAGGATGGATAAAAACGATTCGGTCAGAGCTGAGGAACTTGTAAACCGCTTGAGCAAAAATGAACTTGCTTCCCTTTTCCGTGATTTTGGTGAGGAAAGGCTGGCGAATGTCATCGCATCGGCAATAGTTGAAAAGAGGAATCAAAAACCCTTCCGCACTACAAGGGAACTCGCCGAATTGATAGAGAATATAGCGAAAAGAAGAGGCAAGATTCATCCCGCAACTAAAGTCTTTATGGCATTAAGAATTGCCGTTAACAAAGAACTGGAAGAGATTTACACAGCTTTACCTTTAGCAATCTCCCTATTAAAAGCTGGTGGACGCATATGTGTCTTATCCTATCACTCCCTTGAAGATAGAATCATCAAACAAATCTTCAAATCAAACCGTGACAAAATCGTCATCCTCACTCCTAAACCTTTAAGACCATCAAGGGAGGAAATTTCCATAAATTCCAGAGCCCGAAGCGCGAAGCTTCGAGCTGCGGAAAGGAGGTGTGCTTGATGCATAGGGCTCTTCCCAAGCCAGAAGGCTACTGGTATAGAAAACATATCCAGCAAAAACCTCTCGCCAAAAGAACCGCTTGGAATCCGGAGAGAGCTCTTCTCGTAACTATGGTCATCTTCATTGTATTGCTGTTGGTTCAATTCACACTGGATAAGATGCTTGTGATGAAGACCTTTCTAAAAAATAAAATTTCCACCGAGTATACAGTCCTCTTGCAAAGGAAAGTTTATCTACAGAAGGAACTGGATGAGCTGAGGTCCCCACTCGTGATAGAGCAAAAAGCTTTAGCAGAGAATATGAAAATGGCGGATAAAATTTACTACCTAAGGCTAAGCACTCTATGAGAAACTGGGAAAAAGGTTTCAAGAAAAGAACATCCTGGATAGCATCGCTATTTGTTATAGCTTTCATTGCCCTTATTGGGAACCTATTCGAATTACAAGTAATTAGGCATAGCTATTACAAAAAAATCGTTGAAAAAATGACTGTAAAAAAGAAGGAGATTCAACCCCACCGGGGAACGATATATGACCGCAAGCAAAGAGTGCTTGCGGTTGAGTTATTGGGAGGTTCTATCTTCCTTCGTCCTGATGAAGTCAAGGATGCTAATCTACTTATGTGCAAATTATCTCCTGCCCTTTCCCTCAAAGAGGACGATTTGATAAAGAAACTATTGGGTCCAAATAGCGTTGTAGCTCTTAAGCGAAATATAAACTACACTACCTTTCAGAAAGTCAAGAAAATCGTCGAAGATTACAATATCTCAGGGATAGAACTTCAAGTTGAAAGAAAAAGGGTTTATCCTAATGGTTACCTGCTATCGCATGTGCTTGGCTTTCTTGACATAGACCAAAATCCTCTTGAGGGTTGCGAGAGAGTATTTGACAGATATCTTGGTGGGAAAAAGGGGATAATAGAGAGTGCTTATGATGTTAGAGGAAATCCCATTCCCAACCTTACAAAAGTAATTCAAAATCCCCAAGACGGAGATAACATTATCCTGACAATCAACCTTGATATCCAACGAATCGTGGAAGAGGAATTGGATAAGGCTTATCAACAGCTGAAACCACAATGCGCAATAGCCATAGTTATGGATCCTCGCAATGGAGACATCCTCGCCTTAGCAAATCGTCCTACATTTGACCCCAATGAACAAGCAAAATACCCCAATGCTTGGAAACGGAATCGTGCCGCAACCGATGTTTACGAGGTTGGCTCAGTTCTAAAACCAATAATAATAGCTTCAGCTCTTCAAGAAGGGATAATAACCCCCTCGTCACGCTTTTATTGCTCTGGCAAGCTCAAAGTAAACAATAGAACTATTTCTTGTGTAGTTCACCATAGTGGCGGACACGGCAGTGTAAATCCAGAAAAGATAATAGAAGTTTCCTGCAATGTGGGCGCAGCCCAGGTAGGACTAAAGATGGGAGCTAAAAGACTATATGAAACACTAAAAAAATTCGGCTTTGACAAACCCATCACCGATGAGATTTTGGGCGCTGCGCCCGGAATGATACCGCCTCTTAAAGATTGGGATTCCGTAAGAATAGCAAATGTCTCCTTCGGGCAAGGAGTAGCCATTACACCCCTCCATCTTATAAGCGCATTCTGTTCACTTGTTAACGGAGGCATCCTTTATAAACCGCGTATTCTAAAAGCCGTCGTTCAAAATGATGGAAAGATAAGAACCTTCAAACCAGAGGTCATTTCTCAGCCGATTTCTCCCGAGGTTTCCAATCTAATCAGGAATATGATGGAAAAGGTGGTATCGGGCAAGGAAGGAACTGCCCGCAATTATGCGAATATAGAAGGTATAAAAGTAGGGGGAAAAACGGGAACAGCCCAAAAAGTCATAAATGGTGTTTTCACGGACGAGGTCGTTGCTTCTTTCGTTGGCTTCTTGCCTGTATCCAATCCTCGCCTCGTAATCCTCGTCCTTATAGACCAACCGCAAACAAACCGCTGGGGAGCAACAGCTGCTGCCCCCGTTTTCAAACAAATAGCCAAAAGAAGCCTTGCCTGCCTTGGAATTAACCCTCAATTGACCCAAACTACCCTCAATACCCTCCAGGCTGTTGCCCCCCAGCGGTCCCATTCATTTGAAAAGAACCAGCAATAAGTTTAATATATTTTTTAGGACTATGAAACTGGAAAATTTACTTCAGGGTATTGAAATCATAAAGAGCTCTGGTGATTTATCCAGGGAGATTTGTGGGATAAGCCACAATTCCCGGGATATAAAGCCAGGGTTCCTCTTCGTAGCCCTTAAGGGTAAGAATTATGATGGGCATGATTTCATTTCGGAAGCCATTGGGAATGGAGCCACCGCCATTGTGCTTGAAGATGAATCCAAGCTTCCCCAGACCAATCTGCCCATCATCCTTGTTCCTTCCTCTCGCAAAGCCCTTGCCGAGCTCAGCACTCGTTTCTACGATTATCCTTCTCGCAAGCTGAAGCTCATCGGCGTGACAGGTACGAACGGAAAAGGGCTTACCTGCCATCTTGCCTACCACATATTCAGAGCCTATGGTTATAACTCCGCTTATCTTGGCACCCTTGGAGCTCACCTTAACTCTGAAAATCTACCTTGGACGACAAAAACAACCCCTGAACCCGAGGTAATTCAGGAAACCTTAAGCAAAATAGTCAAGCAAAAAGGAGAAATAGTCCTAATGGAGGTTTCCTCCCACTCCATCGCTCAATATAGAAATTGGGGTTGTGAGTTCGATGCAATGGTATTCACGAACCTCTCCCAGGACCATCTCGATTATCACGAAACTATGGAATCGTACTTCCAAACAAAGTTACGGTTATTTACCATTTATCCTCAACACTCTTCAAAGAAATCCACCGCCATCATTAACATAGATGACCCCTATGGGAAGAGACTCCTAAAACAAATTTCCTTATCCTACATCACCTACGGTACATCACACTCTGCAACTGTCAGAGGATATCTACTTGAACAGGATTTTTCCTATCTCCTTTTCCATCTTGTAACTCCCACTGGAGAAACTGACATACGACTTCCTTTAGGAGGTGTATTCAACTTATATAACGCACTTGCCGCATCGGCCATCGCCTATACCTTTGATGTTCCATTAGAGATTATTAAAAAGGGATTGGAATCGGTTTCCCCCTTACCTGGTAGATTTGAAGTGATAGACGAGGGGCAAAATTTTCCTGTAATAGTGGATTACGCCCATACACCTGAGGGTATTGAGGAGCTACTTTCTTCTGTGGTGCCCATTGCGAAGGGGAAGAAGATAATCCTTTTTGGTTGTGGCGGCGACCGTGATAGGGGGAAAAGACCAATTATGGGGAAAATTGCCGTTCAACTCGCCGATTTAGCCATCATAACCTCAGACAACCCCCGAAGCGAAGAGCCCTCTAAAATAATTGAGGAAATACTTTCTGGTGTTCCTCAGGATAAAATGGACCAAGTGATCGTTGAACCCGATAGGGAAAAAGCAATCAGACTCGCTATAGAGGTCGCTCAGAAGGGCGATTGTGTTCTTATAGCTGGTAAAGGACACGAAACATACCAGATATTTCGTGACAAGGTGATACCTTTCGATGACCGCGAAGTGGTAAGAAAAATACTTAGGGAGAGATTAAATGCAACTCACACTTAAAGAAATATACAAAGCGATTGGCAAAGAGGAACCTAAAGATGATTTGGTCGTCAAGGGGATATCAACAGATAGCCGTATTCCTCAGCGAGATTCTCTTTTCTTCGCCATAAAAGGTGAGAGATTCGATGGGCATAACTTCCTATGGGAAGCCTACAAAAATGGTTGCATCTCGGCTGTCGTCCAATACATTCCACCCTCACCCCCACCCATCCATCTGATAGAAGTCGCTGACACCCTTTGGGCTCTCGGAAAGATTGCCGCTTACTATAGGGAAAAATTCAATCCTATCTGCATCGGAGTAACAGGTAGTACGGGGAAAACTACAACAAAGGAGATGCTCGCCCACATCCTTAGGGCTAAACACAATGTGCTGAAGTCGGAAAGGAACTACAATAACGAGATAGGAATCCCTCTGACACTTTTTCAGCTGAGGGAACATCATTCCGCCGTGGTTTTGGAAATGGCTATGAGGGGAAAAGGGCAGATTGCCTGGCTCGCTGAAATATCAAAGCCCCAAATAGGCATAATAACAAACATCGGACCAGCACACCTTGAATTTTTCCAAAGCATTAGTGAAATAGCCGAGGCGAAAGCGGAACTGCTTCGGGCTTTGCCACCGGATGGCTACGCAATCCTGAATATGGATAACGAATTCTATCCTCTCCTTCGCAGTCAGGCAAAGTGCAACATACTCACATTTGGTTTATCCCCTAAAGCAGATGTAACCTGCGAGGTTTTGAAGAGAGAAGAACTCTATTCCCTTGAATTGAGAACTCCAAAGGGCAAGGGCATCGTTAAAGCAGCGATAGAGGCGGAGCATGATATTTACAATCTTCTTGCAGCTGTTTGCGCCTCCATATGTGCTGGACTTTCGTTTGAAGAAATAAGCCAACAACTTCCTACCATTCCCCGTCCACCTATGAGACTTGAATTAATCCAACTTCCCAACCATATCCTCCTCATAAACGATACCTACAATTCAAATCCATTATCTTTGAAATCTGCTCTGGAATATCTGAAGGACAAAGAGGGACGGAGGATAGCTGTGTTGGGTGATATGCTTGAATTAGGTCCGGAGAGCGACAGAATTCACTATGAAGCGGGCAAGTGGGTCAAAGATGCCCGAGTTGATATTCTTATAACAATAGGGGAAAAGGCGAGACATCTTAAAGATGGGGCAATAGCGAGTGGATTTTCTCCCGATAAAGCGTTTTCATTTTCTTCAAGAGACGAAGCTTTCCCCTATTTGCGAGAACTTCTCCAAGAAGGAGATATGGTTCTGGTTAAAGCATCCCGAAAACTTGAATTGGACAAACTTGTGGAGGAATTGAAGAGATGCTATACCTTCTGAAGTCGTCTATATTTGCTTTTATTTTTTCCTGCTTTTTTTCCTTTTCGCTTATTCGCATACTCCGAAGAAGAGGTATCGGTCAGCGGATAAACCTGGATGCTCCGGAGAGACATCGGAAAAAGGAAGGCACTCCCACAATGGGTGGGATAGCCATCGTTATATCCACCTGCCTCGTTTACCTTCTTATGCGGGGAAACAATTATTCCCTTCCTCTAACTATTTTGGGATTCTCCCTTATCGGGTTCCTTGACGATTATCTAAGCATAAAAAGGGGGAAATCCCTTGGTTTAAAGGCTCGTCATAAATTGCTTCTTCAAATTATCCTCTCCGTGGTCGTTTTATTAAGCACTAAGGAACTCACTACCTATGTCCACACCCCCAGTGGAGTAAGATATTTTGAACTCGGATATTTTTATCCCTTATTCGCTATCCTATTGCTCGTGGGGTTCTCCAATGCCGTCAATCTTACGGACGGACTTGATGGTCTCGCTGGAGGTTGCTCAGCGATTGTAGCAGGGGGAATGGCGCTTGTTGCCTTATCCCTGACCGAGCATGATTACGGAGTTTTCCTCGCAGGTCTAAGCGGAGCCTGCCTCGGTTTCCTGTGGTTCAACCTTTATCCCGCTAAGATAATAATGGGCGACACAGGTTCATTAGCCATCGGTGGTGCCCTTGCCTATTCATCTATCCTACTTAAGGAAGAACTCCTCTTCATCTGGATGGGGCTGGTCTTCCTTGCTGAAGCGCTCTCAGTAATGATTCAGGTCTTCTCCTATAAGACCAGAGGAAAAAGGGTCTTCAAGATGACCCCCCTCCATCACCACTTTGAGTTATCAGGATGGGAAGAACCACTTATAACTACGCGCTTCTGGCTGGTCAATTTGGTCATCGTTCTAATTGGCTATTGGCTCACATTGTTGAGGTGAGGACATTGATTATAAGAGGGAAAAAGATAAGCGTAATAGGTTTAGGGGAAACTGGAATAGCAACGGCAAAAGTCCTTGCTTTAGAGAACGAAGTTACCATTTATGATAAGAAAAACATCCCCATTCCCCCTGAACTTAAAGAGCTTCCCCTTAAATTCTGCCTGGGTGACCCATCGTACACAGGAGCAGAGGAAGCAGACCTGATAATCATTAGTCCAGGTGTCCCCTCAACTGAGCCATTCGTGCGAAGAGCTCTTGCCAGAAATATCCCCATACTCAGCGAGATTGAAATAGCCTATCAGCTATGCCCCGCTCCAATCATCGCGGTCAGTGGTACGGATGGCAAGAGCACAACAACTTCACTAATCACTCATATACTGAAAAAAGGTGGCAAATCCGCCATAGCCGCTGGTAATATCGGGATTCCCTTTATAAAGGTAGTTCCAAATCTTACTCCAAAGGACATTGTCGTTCTTGAAGTATCCAGTTTTCAGTTGGAATGGATAGATAAATTCCGCCCCCACATCGGAGTTCTTCTTAACATAGCCGCTGACCATCTTGATAGATATCCTTCCTTACTTGAATATGGTAAAACTAAAATGCGCTTGTTTGAGAATCAGGATGAAAACGATTTCGCCATCCTGAACAGAGACGACCGATATATTATGGAGCTATCCCGGGACATTCGTTCACATAAGCTTTATTTCTCCCTTTTCCCCGATGAAGGAGAAGGTGCTTTCCTAAGAAATGATGAAATCCATATCAAAATCGGAAGTGAGAAGTTTTCTTTTCCCATTCCACCTACGAAACTCGAAGGGCTACATAATCTGCAAAATATCCTTGCCTCATCCCTTGTCGGCTTTCTTCTCGGGCTTTCCCCTACTGTTATATCTGAGGCTCTTGCTACCTTCCAACCACTTGAACATCGCATAGAACGGGTGAGGGAAATTAATGGAGTTTTATTCATAAACGATTCGAAAGCCACCAATCCCCATTCGGCGTCTCGTGCCCTTGAAGCCTTCCCCGCTCCTATCATTCTCATAGTAGGTGGGAGAATGAAAGAGGGAGCCGATTACGAAGGACTCTTCAGAGAGCATAGAGAGAAGCTCAAAGCGGTTGTCCTAATGGGAGAATCAACACCGATTCTTGCAGAAATTGCCAGGAAAGCTGGCATCCAACGGATTTATGAAGAGAAAAGCTTAAAGGATGCAGTGGAAAGAGCATATTCACTTTCCACTCCAGGAGACACAGTCCTCTTTTCACCTGCGTGTTCAAGTTTTGATATGTTCAAGAATTTTGAAGAGAGGGGTAAACTCTTCAAAGAAATTGTCCTTAGCTTGAGAAAGGGTGAGGAAGATGAGCAAGTTTTTTAATAAGCTCGTCGCAAATGCATCGTTGCTTATCTTTATCTCTACTGTTTGGCTGGCATTTTGGGGAACTTTGTGTGTGGCAAGTGCTGTTGGATATTACCCAAGCTGGCGACCTTACGAGCAATTTCTTTTCCTTATATTAGGGTTGTTATTTTTTAGGCTTTTCGCCTTAATCGACCATAAATTGTTCGCTAAATTGTCAATACTTCTTTATTTATTTGCCTTATTTATCCTTTTGCTAACCCTCAAATTCGGAAGGCTTCGCTGGCTCAATTTAGGACCAGTCTCCTTCCAACCCTACGAATTCGCCAAGATAGCCATCATCGTCTTCTTAGCCCACATCTTCTCCAAAACCATAAATGCTCGCAGTTTCTGGAGATCGGTCTTTTTGCCCCTACTGGTCTTGGCGCCCCCTTTGGGTCTATTAATTCGCCAACCTCATTTCGGCGCCTGCGCTCTTTTGCTCTTAACCGCATTGACAATGCTCATTCTCAGGGGTGTGAAGTTCTCCCACTTAGTTTTCTCAATCGCTATATACCTTGTTATCTTTCTCCTATTTATTGCCATCGCTCCATATCGTGTTGAACGCCTTAACGCTATCTTCGTACATGACCCTCAAGGCAAGGATTATCAACAGACTCAATCAATATACGCAATAGGCTCAGGAGGACCCTTCGGCAAAGGACCGGGTAACAGCATACTCAAACGGGGATTTTTGCCTGAAGCTCACACCGATTTCTTATTCTCGGTTGCAGCGGAAGAATGGGGCTTCTTCTTCTCTTTGTGCTTCATCCTCCTCCCGTTAGGAATTCTTATCTTAACGGGATATACCGTCTGCTTCTTGGCTCCACTACCCTTTTCTGCCTTATTAGCTGGTGGATTGACTTCACTTTTTGCCATTCAAAGTATCATCAACCTGTCAATGGTTTCCACGACAATTGTACCTGTCACAGGATTACCCTTACCCTTCTTCGCTTATGGAGGTTCTTCGCTTCTCAGTTCTTGTATTTCCGCTGGTATACTCTTTAATATCGCAAAGAGCCTAAAAATGGACAAATCATTTGAAAGGAGGAATATCAACTGGTTTAATTATTGAGATGAAAAAAATCGTTTTTGCAACCGGAGGCACAGGAGGTCATATTTTCCCGGCATTGGCAATAGCAGATGTTCTATCACGGGAAAGAGATATTTCCGTTATCTTCATAGGTGAGGATATGGAAAGCCAACCAATCGCCTCACGCTACCCTATCAAAAAACTCGACCTTGCCTCCATCAAGCGATTCCCTTCCAGTGTTTGTAAACCTATCATTGTTTTTTTTAAAAGCATACTTTTATCCTTCCTTTTCTTCTTAAAGGAACAGCCTTCCCTAATAGTTGGTATGGGAAGCTATGCCTCGCTTCCACCTCTTCTTGCAGCTGCTATGCTAAGGATACCGATTGTCATTCATGAACAAAACATCGTCCCAGGTCGGGTAAACAGATTCCTCTCCATCTTTGCCAGGAAAATCCTTATAACTTTTCCTGAAACGGCGAGATTCTTCCCTTCTTCTCGCACCAAGCTCGTAGGATTACCTCTGCGTTCCTCCCTGATAAAGATAGAAAAAGCCACCGCCAGAAGAACATTAAACCTTTCTTCCGACTCACAAACCATTTTGGTTTTAGGTGGTAGCAGAGGAGCAGTTTCCATCAATAAAGCAATAATCGAGATAATACCATCACTAATTGAAGAAGGGATACAAGTTATTCATATTTGTGGCACAGCCAGCTACCCAGAGCTTAAGAACAAAGCCAAAAAGGATAGTGGATACCTTCTTTTGCCCTTCACAGAGGATATGCATCTTCTTTATTCATCCGCGGACCTTTGTATAGCTAGGGCAGGAGCCTCCACATTGGCTGAGTTAGCCTATTTCGCCTTACCTTCCATTCTTATCCCCTACCCATATGCTGTATCTCAGCATCAGTTCTTAAATGCCTTACTCTTCCAAAAGAAAGGAGCAAGCAAACTTTTTAAAAACGAGGAGCTTAAAGAACCTGAAAAACTGCGCCAGTTAATACTTTTCCTTCTCTCTTCACCCAAAACTCTTCAAATGATGTCCAAATGCGCTTTTTCCCTGGCAAGACCCTCTGCCGCAGTTGATTCAGCAAAAGAACTCAAAGAGGTGATGAAGATATGAAGATACATTTTATCGGCATCGGAGGCGCCGGTATGAGTGCCTTAGCAACAATTTGCTTAGCAAAGGGCGAAGAAGTTAGCGGTTCAGATATTAACGAGAACGAGGCTATAGCACGACTCCGTTCTATGGGTGCTCGCATCTATAATACCCACTCCCCTTCCAATATTTGCAACTCTGAACTCGTGGTATATTCCTCCGCTATTCATCCTGATAACATTGAACTTTCCGCCGCAAGAGAAAAGGGTATACCAACTATAAAAAGAGGGGAGCTATTAGCCCAACTGATGGAAGATAAAAAAGCTATCGTCGTAGCCGGTACCCATGGGAAAACAACCACAACTTCCCTTATATCCCTCATGCTTGAACGGAATAACCTTGACCCAACGATAATAATCGGTGGGGAGGTAAACGACATCGGGGGAAATGCGAAACTCGGTAAAGGTGGATTCTTCGTTGCAGAAGCAGACGAGAGCGATGGCTCGTTTCTTTTCCTTTCCCCTTGGATAGCTGTTATCACAAACATAGACTCCGACCACCTGGATTATTACGGTTCTTTGGAGAACATCAGAAAAGCTTTTACCGAGTTCCTACTAAAGGTTAAAGAAGATGGCTTCATTGTAGCCTGTATTGACGACCCCTATCTTCGTCAGATTGATTACCCGCGCCCAGTAATAACATATGGTTTTTCTGAAGAAGCGGAGATAAGAGGAGAAGACATCTATGTAAAAGCGTCAGGAACATCCTTTAAAGTTATAAAAGGCAAGGAGAAATTTTTAGAACTTGAACTCAAGTTAGTGGGGAAAGCAAATGTGTGCAATGCTCTCGCTGCAGTAGCCGTTGGGACAATACTAAATATTCCTCCCGAGGGGATAAAAAACGCATTAGAAAATTTTGGAGGCGTTCATAGAAGATTGGAAAGAATAGGCTGTTTAGGCGACATCCTTATATTTGATGATTATGCTCATCACCCAACCGAGATTTCTACAACTTTGAAGACACTTAGGGAAGCCTATCCCGATAGAAGAATCGTCTGCGCCTTCCAACCCCATAGATATACACGGACCAAGTTACTCTATAAAGAACTGGCAGAAGCACTTAAAGAAGCCGATATATTGGTACTAACAGAGATATATCCAGCTGGTGAAAAACCGATAGAAAATGTTTCCGCTCGGCTCATCTACGAATCTCTTTTAGAGTCGGGAAAAGAGACACTCTATGCCGAGAATTTATCAAAAGTCTTGGAAGCATTGCGAAAATTGATACAACCAGGAGATATCGTCCTAACGCTTGGAGCCGGAGATATAAACAAGGTAGCCTATGCGTTGAAAGAAGAGGTAGGCTTATGCTCCCCATAAAGTTCTTGGATAAGATAGTAAAAGGGAAAATATTGTTCAACGAACCGATGTCCCGCCATACCTCCTTCCGGATAGGAGGGGAAGCAGAAGCCTTCTTCCTTCCCCAAGATGAAAATGACCTCCTTACCGCTCTATCTTTCTTAGAGAAAGAAAGAATCCCCTACTATCTACTCGGCAACGGAACGAATATACTCGTATCAGATAAAGGATTAAAGGGTGTTGTTATCAAGTTGGGCAACCAGCTTAAGGGTTTCAATCCAAGCGTCAGAAGCGCTAAATCTGGCACATCACTTCCTCGCCTCCTCTCAACCCTTTCACGACTTGGTCTATCAGGGCTCGAAAAACTCGCTGGTATCCCAGGAACTGTTGGGGGAGCAATCAAGATGAATGCTGGAATTCCATATTTTAGTATAGGAGATGCTGTAAAAAGTGTCAAGGTCTTCAGAAATGGGGAAACTTTGTGGATTCCAAAAGAGGAAATAACCTTCTCCTATAGAGACTCCTCTCTCAAGGGCTTTGTTATATTGGAGGCGATTTTCCAACTAACAGAAGATACCCCTGCCAATATAAAGAAATGTCAAGCAAAAATACTCAACCAAAGAAAGCTCTTACAGCCCCTTAGAACTTATAATGCTGGTTGCGTTTTTAGAAATCCGCCTTCAATGAGTGCAGGAGAACTATTGGATAAAGCCGGTGCAAAGGGAATGAGACAAGGCGGTGCTTATGTCTCTTACAAGCACGCCAATTTCATCATCAATAGAGGCGATGCTACTGCTCAGGATGTTTTTTCCCTTATACAAAAGTGCAAAGAACTTGTGAAAGAAAAATTCAACATTGAGCTTCAATTGGAAATAGAGCTTTGGGGTGAATTCTGATATGAGAAAACTGAAAGTAGCCATTCTGGCAGGAGGAATATCAGCAGAGAGGGAAGTTTCCCTTATAAGCGGAGAGAGTGTTTACCAGAATTGCCCAAGAGATAAATATACTCCCTATCTTCTCGACCCTCGCGACCTTCTTGATGAGGAGAAAAAACTTTCCTTCCTCAAAAGATTGCTTGAAGCAGATGTAGCTTTCATCGCTCTGCACGGAAAAATGGGAGAAGATGGCACGATTCAGGGGTTTTTGGAAAGTTTGGGGATACCTTATACGGGCTCGGGGGTCCTCGCTTCTGCTTTGGCAATTGATAAATTGAGAACAAAACAAATTTTCCACTTTTATAACATCCCCACTCCCCCTTGGGTTATTATAGAGAAAACAAAACCAATTCCTTCCCTATCCTATCCAGTGGTTATAAAGCCCCAGAAGCAAGGCTCCTCGGTCGGGGTAACAATTGTCAAAAGTGAAGAGGAATTACCTTCAGCACTGGAGCTCGCTTTTCAATACGACCCAATTGTAATAGGGGAAAAATACATAGAGGGCAGAGAACTCTCCGTCCCAATTTTGGAAATGAACGGAGAGCCAACCGCCCTACCCATAGTTGAGATAATCCCTGATGAAGGCTTCTATGATTATTACCACAAGTATACACCAGGCGTTACCAAGGAGGTTGCTCCCGCTCCCCTGGAAAGTGAAACAGAAGAAAAAATTAAAAAGTTAGCCATCTCCGCTTTTAAAGCGCTTGGTTGCGAGAATTTCGCTAGGGTTGACCTCAGATTGGATAGCGATGATAATCCTTTCATACTGGAAATCAACACCATTCCTGGCTTAACACCTTTGAGCCTCTTTCCTTTCTCCGCGAAGACAATGGGCATCTCCTTTCCCCAGCTTATAGACACGATAATCCAGAATGCCCTATCAACACGCAAAAATGAACAGGCGAGGTTATAGCCTTTCTAAAAAGAAAAACTCCTATTTGATTGCCTTAATCTCGATCATCTTCTTAACCATCTGTTGGTATGCTACTCCCTTCTTCATATTTCCCCTTAGACATCTCGTGATATTGGGAAATTTCTATATTTCTGAGGATGAAATCCGCGGCCAGCTAAACCAGCTATTAGGAACCCCGATTTACAAAATACACCCTAAAACTGTTTTATCCCTGCTTTCTGACCAACCTTGGCTTAAGAAAGTAATCATTTACACCTTACCACCGGGAAGGCTTCTATTGAAAATAGTGGAGAGGAAACCCTTTTTACTTGTCTGCACAGAAGATGGGAATCCACTGCTTGTGGACGAAGAGGGTTACATAATCCAAAACCCCGCTCAGCTTACCCACTTTCCTACCCTCGTACTACCATCCCTCAGGTGGGATAGGAAAAATAGAATCTCTCTGCCAGTTTTCAAGCAAATTAAAGAAGTCATTGAAAGATTGAGCGACACCCCCATAAAGATAGCGAAGCTATATCTTACTCCCCAAGACGAGCTGAAAATCTTTACAGAAGGTGGACTTGAGATTAAAATGGGAGAAGTAAAAGATATCACAACTAAGCTCATCATTCTTAAAGCTCTTTGGGAAAGGATACCAAATATAGAGAATAGGATAGAATATGTCAACTTGTCTTGTCCTTCCGCACCTGCTATAATGGAAAAGGTGAGCAAGTGAAGAAGCAGCTCGTCATTTCGCTTTCGGTAGTATCCCTCGTGCTGGGAATTCTCCTCGCATTGGGAGTGAGGACCCAACTAACATATACTCCTGTTCTCCCCACAACAAACCCTCGCGAGTTATCCACTTTATTTAAGGACTTGCAGGAAACCAACAAAAAATTACGGGAGGAGATAAAGGTCCTCCGCAATCAGCTGACGGATTATGAGCAAAAACTTGCAAGCGGGAAGGGAGCAATCCAGGCTCTAAATGAGCAGCTTCAAAGTTTGAAAATCCTATCAGGATTAACAGCTGTTATGGGACCTGGTGTGGTAGTAACGGTAGCAGATAGCGGATATAAGGCGCCAATCCCTGAGCTTCAAAATCTCTATATCGTTCACGATGATGACCTCTTACATATAGTCAACGAGTTGAAAGGGGCAGGAGCAGAAGCTATAGCCATAAATGGGCAGCGTTTATCGTTTTTCTCCGTCATTCGCTGTGTGGGCAATGTGATACAGGTTAATGAAACACCAATCGCTTCCCCTTATAAAATAGAAGCTATTGGAGACCCCGAGGTCCTGGAAAGCGGCTTGAAAATACCCGGGGGTATCCTTGACGCCCTAACAAATGCAGGCCTCAAAGTTAGCATCAAAAAAGTTGAGCAGATAGTTTTACCCCCTTACACTGGAGCAAGTAAAAGTAGTATGCGTTTTGCCCAACCGGTAGGAGGACCCTGATATGGTCTTTTTAGTGCCTCTTTTCTGTTTATTGGTAAGCTTCCTTATAGTTTACTTTTCCCATCTCGCTGTCCCCCTTTCCTATGCTCCTTATCTTTCAGTAGCAATACTCGCTTCCTTGGACTCCATAATGGGAGGCATTCGGTCGGCTTTGGAGAGGAAATTCGATAATTTCGTTTTTCTCTCGGGCTTCTTTGTCAACTCAATCGCTGCGGCTATTCTGGTTTGGATTGGCGACATTTTAGGTGTCGCCCTATATTTTGCCGCTGTAGTTGCTTTCGGCGTCAGGATTTTTCAAAATTTATCCCTTATCAGGCGTCTTTTACTGAGAGAATTACAAAGTGGGAGGGATGATTCTGAGAGAGAGAAAAAATGAAATAATCGTGGGTTTGGATGTTGGAACGACCAAGATTTGCGTTCTTGTAGCGAGGGTATTGAATGGTGATGAGTTACATACTATTGCTATCGGGCTACATCCATCACAAGGTATGCGCAAAGGCACCGTCGTGGATATCCAGAGGACGAGTTCCGATATAAGGTCGGCGATTCTGAAAGCACAAACGACGGCAGGAAGGGAAATCACATCCGCAATTGTGGGTGTAACAGGAAAACATATATCCTCACACAATGTGCGTGGCGCTGCGACGATAACGAATTACAAGGGGCAAATTACGGAAGAAGATATTGAGAGAGCTTTACAAAATGCCGAGGAAAACCTACCCATTACCAAGGATAGAAAAATAATCCATATTACAACCCGCCAATTCATCGTAGATGGAGAAGAAGGTGTTCAACATCCTGAAGGGATGTTTGGGCAACATCTTGAGGTAGAAGCCCATATAGTGACTGGGTCCTCCTCATTTATACAAAATCTTTTGAAAGCCGTGGAGTTGGCAGGAATAAAAGTAGAGGAGCTCCTTCTTCAGCCCATCGCAACAGCCGAGGCTGTGCTTGAAGAAGCGGAAAAGGATATCGGTGTCGCTTTGCTCGATATAGGGGGAGGGACGACCGACCTTGCAATCTTCAAAAATGGGAGCGTTTGTTTCTCTTCCTCTATACCAGTAGGGGGAAATCATTTATCTTCAGATATTATGGTCGGTCTTCGCACTACCATTGAAGAAGCAGAAAGGCTAAAACAGGAAAAGGGGCACGCAATAGCTTCTCTCATTGACCCCCAGGAACCAATTGAAGTCAAAATGGTAGCTCGTTCAGAAACAAAACTCATTCCCCGCAGGATACTTGCGGAAATCATTGAAGCGCGCCTGACGGAACTGTTCCACATAGTTGCTAAAGAGATATCTCGGGCGAAAGTTGGTGATACATTGCCGGGTGGTATAGTTTTAACGGGTGGCACTTCTCTTCTGCCTGGCATAGATTTGCTTGCCGAGAAAGTGCTCAATATGCCTGCCCGCGTAGGCTATCCAAAAGGTATCAGAAGCCTTCCAGAACTTCCTTTTTCTCCTGTTCATGCAACCGCAGTTGGGCTGGTTCTCTATGCATTTAGATACGGCTATGCTCATCCCAAACGGCTTCTTGGGAAAAATCCACTTGCGAGACTTTTCCTTTTTTTCTATAATTTATTTTCAAAGATCTTCAGATAAAATTTTAAATTCAAAAATAAATAGCAAAGGGGGTTTCCGCTTTGATTAGTGAAAACCAGACCAAAATCAAAGGCGCAAGGATAACCGTCCTCGGCGTAGGCGGCGCTGGATGCAATGCCGTCAACCGTATGATAGACGCCAAAGTAGAGGGCGTTGAATTTGTGGCTGTCAATACCGATAATCAGGTATTGGCAATGTCTTTGGCGCCCAAAAAATTATTGATAGGAGAACGCCTCACTGGAGGATTAGGCGCTGGTGGAGACCCCGAGCTTGGGAGGCAATCAGCAGAAGAGAGCAAAGACGAGTTGAAAAAAATGATTGAAGGCGCCGATATGGTTTTCATCACTGCAGGAATGGGAGGAGGAACAGGTACAGGAGCCTCTCCCATAATCGCTGAAATTGCCCGTTCAAAAGATATAGGTGCCCTTTGCGTCGCCGTCGTTACTCGCCCCTTCTCTTTTGAAGGACCAAAAAGGGCTAAGATAGCGGAAGAAGGTATCCAACAGCTCAAGGAAAAAGTGGATGCCCTAATCGTCATACCCAATGACCGCCTCCTTGACATTGTAGATGATGACCTCCCCCTTACAGAAGCCTTTAAGTTGGCAGACGATGTGCTGAGACAAGGCGTGCAGGGTATATCCGATATCATAGTTGTGCCCGGTTTGGTCAATAGGGACTTCAATGATATCAAATCAATTCTTCAAGGAGCCGGCACCGCCATTATGGGTATCGGCGTGGCTGAGGGCGATAATAGAGCTGTTGAAGCCGCCAAAGCGGCAATACAAAGCCCACTCTTGGAAGGGTCTATGACGGGTGCAAGGAAACTTCTTGTCAACATCACCGGTGGCAAAGACCTTTCCCTCAAAAGCGATGTCAACAAAGCTATGGAGTTCCTTTCTCAATGTGTGAATAGTGATGAGGCGGATATAAAATTTGGCGTTGTCACAAAGGAGGAAATGGCAGGAAAAATCAAGATCACAGTTATTGCCACTGGCTTTGAGCTTAAATCGTCAGCTCCCTCGCCCCTGAAGGAGGAATCCTCCCTTCCACAGGCTTTAGAAGAGGAAAAAATACAAGTGCCAATCCCAATAGAAGAAGAATTGGATATACCAACTTTCCTGCGTAAAAGGTTCTAAAAGAGGGTGAGACTTATGCCCTCCAAAAAGTCAAAAGTTAGGAGGAGCGTGTTTTTCTGCACGCTCCTCCTTTCATTTATAGGTCCCATATATGCCCTTGACCGCCCATGGATATGCGATACTTTCTTCTATTGGTATACCTGGGATTACGATAAAAAATTAGGTAACTGGCTGGGCGGAGTATACAATACACCACTTAGCGGCTATTACGATTCACGCACTTATAAGGATAACAAACGCTCCTTATGGCAAGCAAGCGAATGGGGTATCACCCACCATTTCATAGATTACTGGAGCCCCGATTGGCTTGGTGAGGGGGGTGAAATGCGGGAAAAGATCGTTTACAGAGCAGCTGAGGACCTCCAAAAGGAAGGTTATGACATCTGGATGTCCTACTATCAGGATGGCTGGAACTTTGATACGAAATATTTCTCCCGCAACATTTCGGAGAAAAGGGATACCTACCTCTGGCTTAAACTCTTTTCCTCATCACCTGTGCAAATCAAATTGAATGGCTACCCCTTTAAGCTCATATATTCCCGCAATGGTGTTCCTCAAACGACAATTGATAATCAAGGTTTTGTCACCTACCTGCGTTCTCTTTATCCCTCAGTTGAGGAGCTCAACAAGGAGTGGGGTACGGATTTCAAATCATTTGAAGATATAAAAATGGACTTCAATGCTACAGGTCACCAGCGAGCTTACTCAATTAGATATCAATATGAAATTTGGAAGAAGGAATGGGAAAAGCTAAACGAACTCATTAGAAATGAATTCAACCTTCCGGGAATGAAGGTTTCCTTTGATGTCGCTTATGAACCATTTATGGGCTTCAGCTATTCGCTTTTTGCTAAAGTCCTTGGCGGTCCCCATTCCTATGGAGGAATTTTTGGACAACCGCAAGAGCAGGATGTGCAACGCTTCATCCAATCTATAGTCGCTAAAAAGTATAATACAGTTTTCTTTGACCACTTTAAGAATTACTACACCGATTGGGAGATACGCATCCCGGGAACTTGCTATCCGCCAGAACCTTTCCATTTCGATAGATTCTGGTGCAGTGCCCTCCTACGCTACTCGGAAGCCCTTCTTCATCTTTCCTGGAACGAATGGTGGGAAGGCTCAAACCTTGAGCCTTGCTGGGAATATGGCAAGAAATTCTGCGAAAAAAACCTCTTCTGGGCAACATTAATGTGGGAGATTTTTCCCCAGCTACGCTCTTTTGGTAGGAACGCTGAGGTAGCTCTAATTCTAAATGAATGGCCGCTCCTATCAAATGAAGGCAATATCCAAGAACTTTATCAGACGATACAAATCCTTCGCCAGCTCAACATCCCATTTGACCTCGTTCCCGATGACCTCTTAACAGCGGAAACTCTCTCTCCATTCAAAGTAGTCATAGCGCCTGCCTGTGAAGTTGGCTTTGGATATAATCAAAACAATAACAGGGTTATTGATATTTTGTTGAACTGGGTTAAAGCCAGTAGGAACCACAAGCTAATTCTATCGGGAAGTCCAGACATCGCTAAAATCCTTGGACTTGAAACAAGAAGAAGTGAAAAACAGCTAAAAACTGGAAATGATATGAACTTCTTCTTAGATATCGGGGAAAAAGGAGATGAGAAATTCATCCTAAAGGGTTCTTCTTTTCAGGAAGATTGGGGTGCCCTACCCCCTGAAGCTTACGGTAAGGCTGAAAGGAGACTAACTGTCCGCTGGTTTCCCGGTAATGGATTGGTCAGTTCATTCCTCCTTCCTCTCTCGCCTAATCGCGACCTCGTCCTTCGTTTCCGTGGTAACGCACTTTGGGAGAACGAGATAACCGTATTTCTAAATGGAAGGGAAGCAGGAAAAATCAAAATTGTCCCTGGCTGGAATATATATGAATTGAAGATCCCTTCACAACTTGTGACCGATTATCTCGGTGAACTCGTATTTGCATTTCAAAAAGCAAACATCCCTTCCCAGCTCGAACCGCAAAGATTTGAAACAGAAAATAGAGTCTGCAACATCGCTATAGATTGGCTTCAACTTTCAACCCCCAACTTTCCTCCTCAGGATACGCGGCAGGTTTACCACTTACCGGAGGAAAAAATAATTTTCAGAAAGGACTTCGCCCACTTGGATTTACCCACTTCTTATAGAATAGTAGCTCCCCTCTTCGCAAAGGAGGGTACCGTCCTTTCCTACTACGAAACATCTAACATTCCCCGCGATATGGTTCTTCAGCTCGGTGAAGGCAATGTTCTCTATGTGAACGGTTCATTTTCTGACACTGTTGATAAAAGATACTGGAGAACAATTCTAAAATGGGCAGGCATAACACCGAAAGAATATGTCGCTGGTGATAATGTGATCGGTGAGGTATTTTGGAAAGATAACACGGCTTTCATCTTAGCTTACAACCATAACATAACAAAAAAACCTATTGTCAAAATCAAGATTCCTGCTCTACCGCTACCCGTCGCCGAAGTTATGTCACTCAACACCGATGGAGAAACTTTCAAGGGAATAAAATATAATTTAAAGGGAAAACAGATAGAATTTCAGAGACCTTTATCCTACTATTCCGCCTTCCAGGTGGTCTTCTCTCCGATTAAACTCCTCAGCCAGTCCTTTGATGTAACAATTGGGGAAAGGAAATCTCTGGCGATTGAATTGGAAAATCAAACCAGCGCACCTCAAGAAGTTACTATCAGAATCAGGGCATATTTCCCGAGCATTAAATCAAAGGATGTCCTTTGCAAATTTAAACCCTTTGAAAAGAAAACAGTAATGATTCCCCTCATTGCGAAGGAAAACATAGATTGGGGTAGGAAAACGATAGTCATTGAGTTAGCGGGCAAATGGGGCAAATCTGTATTCCTGCGTCCACTAATCGTCAATGCTCTCCCCCAACTCGTCCTCGTTAACAAAATAGTGGATTTCAAAAACCCACGACTAACCATAAGAAACGAGCCAAATACCTTTACCCCGAGAGCTCCTGCCAAAAATATTGTCATAAAGATTGATGACAAAATAATAAATGTGGGAGAGCTGGAAGCTGGAAAGGAAATTTCCTTGTCGCTTCCTCCAGTTCCCAATCATTCCAATTCACTTAACCTCCTCGCCAAAGACATCACGCTAAGTTATTACGCAGGCTCCCAGAAAAAAGAAATCAGCCAGAAGATTTATTATGCCTTATATCCTGATGCATTCCAAGCACCCAAGGGAGCGCTTAAACCGATATTCGTATTCAATCCACGTTCTTCTATACTGGAAAACGAGGTAGTGGAAATTCCTTGGAGAGGCGAGAAAGTTGGAATTGTTGACCAATTGGGCAATCCAGTTCCTTCCTCATATAACGATGGCAAGCTCTCATTCGCGCCCATCGTGCCGCCTCTAAGCTGTTCGGTCTATTATATCGCTCCTCTTTCAGAATACCCGACCACGGACCTATACCTTAAAAGGGAAGGTAGCCAAGTTAAAATTGAGAATTCCTTCTTTGCCATTACCCTGGATGAGGACAAGGGAGGAGCAATAGTATCATTCCTGTCCAAATTAACGGGTAAGGATTATGGTAGTGGCATATCTGGAGCTTCCTATGGTGAATTCGGCAGCTTTGACCCTCTCAATCCCGCCATAACAAGCGACAGATTTATCAAGGATAACTTGAAACATCAATCAGCAGGAAAAGGCAAGATACAGGTCCTCCAATCTACACCACTTGTAGTTTCCCTCCTTGTCACTTATGAGGATCCAGCAATTAAGGCTAAACAATACATAGATTTCTATGCTTTTAGGGATTCTTTCCATATTCGCTCAGAAGTTGAACCCAAAAAGGCTTTTCCAGAGATATCTCCCTTCGCTTTACGATTAATCGCTCATAGCCTCTCCAAAATCTATCCCAACTTCATTGGAATCTCTACCGATGAACCATCGCCTCACTTCGGGTGGCGCCAGGGTTCCTATGTTCCCCCTTACATCACACTTATGGAACCAGACAAGTTCCCGGAAAGTATTTCAATTTTGATAAATCAAGCAAATAACATATCCGATGTTCGTTATGGCTTCTTTCCACCCCAAAGAGGGAAGCCCGGACCACGCACCTATGCCTGGGTTGAGTTTCTATCCAAAAAGACAACCCCTTGTTCAGTGGATATCTGGATAAAACTTCATTCTGGCTATCAAATTGTTGCTGAGGCAAGTCACGATGCCTTGAAACAACAACCCTACATCGTGATAGGCAAGGCTATCATTGAACAAAAGGAGCAAGGGCTCTCCACCTATTCCCCTACCTGGACAGACTCATATCGCAAAAATCGTATCAAACTGGTCGTGATGCCCCGAGAAGATTCAGTGGACGAGGTCTTGAGCATTAAACTACCTTTCCAGGATGAGATAGATAGTAGTTCGTTGAAAGCAATCGAATATTCAGAGGGATTTAAAAAAGTTATCGGGATAAGACCCTGCATCTATGATGAAACTACCAACGAACTGAGGATACTTATGAGTGGCAAAAGCGATAAAGGCTCGCCACGTTTCTTTATTGTCTATTATGCTAAAGGAAAGGGGCAATTTGCTAACCCTTACCCATTCATTATTCAAGGCGATAGATTGCTGAACCCCTCTTTCGAAAATGGAGGAGAATGGTGGAGCTTCAGCAATGCATCTATCTATGAAAAAGAAGCATATAGTGGAAAGTTCTCCGCCCTTCTTACTCTACCAACGGGAATGGGACATTCTCTGATAACCAATGATTCTTTGAGAGTTCTTCCAAACAGTAAATACAAAGTGTCGTTTTATGCCAAAGTTCTTGAGGGAAATGGACTTCTTCGCACTAACTTTTACTTTGACCCGAAATACGATTTTGAACAGATAGTAGTGCCCCTCATTAACGATGGGAATTGGCATAAATACGAAGTAGAAGTTCCAACTGGCGATTTTCCTCAAAATGTCCATCCCTATTTCAGAATTTGGGCAATTGGAAGTCCCCAAGTAGTTTTAATTGATGATGTTGAAGTTTTCCCTTTGCAAAAAAATGAAAATATAACCATAATAGAAATGGAAAAGGAGGAATTGAAATAATGAAGAGACTTTTTTGGCTACTTATTTTGGGGTTTACAATCACCCTCTTAGGCGTACCCAGGGTAGGTGAGCAATATACCTATAAAGTGAAGGTCGTTGTAAATTTAGGCAAGGAAAAACCGCTAACCAGTGAGTTCACCCTTATTCAGAAAATAAAAAAAGTGAATAAGGACCAATCTTTCATTGTGGAAATCACCCCGAAGTTCGAACAATCACCCGCTGGACCTACTCAGAAGCAACCTCTCCAACAGCAACAACCCATCTCTTTGCAGATTTTCAAGGATGGAAAGGCAAAATTCCTCACGAACACTCAAAATCCTATGCTTGCCAATATCCCTGGGGAAACCCTGCCCGCTCTGGCTGGTATCCTTCCTCTACCCTCTAATTTCTCCAAAGAGAAAACAATAAAGATACCTATGTCCAACAACCCCAACTCCTATATAACCTTCAAAAATCTTGGACAAGCAAATTTCAAGGGTAAGAAATGTTATAAAGTTTCAATGACCATCCCCAAAAGCATTTTTTCCCACTCAACTCCCCAGAGCGAGATGAAAATGACTACACAAGGAGAAGGTATGTTTTATGTTCTCCCAACAGATAATCGGATTTTAGAGGGAAAAATAATTATGTCGTTTGAAACCAAGGGCTATACCTACAACCAGCAGAAGCAGAAAATATCCCTGGATTCTAAAGGGAATGTAAATGTGGAAATTAGCAAAATACAGTGAAACTTTTAAACTAAATTAAGCATCTAAATAACGGGAAAATAGCAAGAAACTTATAAAAAGGAGGAGCAAGTATGAGAAAAATTAATATGTTGATTATCATAGCGTTGGTTTCATCGTTTTTGTTGCCTTTCGCCGTAGCACAGGAAAAGTTTAATCTGGAGTATAAGTTCCAGGAAGGGCAGACAAGATATATGTTGTTCATAACCCAGGGACAGGTGAACATAGAGCTTCCTCAAAGCGTTCAGGAAGGAGCAATGCCTATGTCTTTCCCCCTTATTATGGCTATGTCCCTTTCTATGAAGACACTCAAGGTCTACAGTGATGGCGCAGCGGATGTAGAAATAAGATTGGTCGATGGAAAGATGTATATGATGGGGCAGGAGATCTCTATGCTCCAGCAACAGGGTGCTACTCAGCCAATTCGTATAAGGATGGGCAAGAAAGGAAATCTCATAAAGTTGCTGACCCCGATAAATATCCCACAGGGTAATCCCTTTATGGGAACTATTAACCCTGATATGTTAGTCCAGAATTTCTCCCGCCTCACTGTATTGCCGCAGGAGGAAGTTGGAGTTGGGGATAAATGGGAACAGAAGATTGATACAGAGATACCCAACCTGGGTAAGTTGAACCTTCTACAGAAGATGACCTTCACCAGCGTTGAGAAGATTGGAGATGTGAATTGCGCCAAAATATCTATTGAAATCCCGCCCTCAACATTCCAATTTAATATCCCTATGGGTCCTCCCACGCAGGGACAGGAACCACCTACCCTTCCCCTAAATGGTAAATTAGAGATGAAAGGCGATATGGTGTTTGACCCTCAGAACGGTTATATGGTATCACAAAGTGGCACATTAAAGATGCTCATCAATGTTACTATGCCTGCAGGGGGGCAAGTGGGCGCTCCCTCCTCCCTTTCAACCAATATAGATATGAAATTCAAAGTAACGACGATGGATAAGAAACCCACTCTCCCCACCCCTACACAAATCCAGCAACAATTTCAACCTCAACAAGAATCACAAGCTTGAAATTCCTTTTTTCACGATAAGTAGCATGGACGCTAAAAGCGTCCATGCTACTTATTCCTTATAGAATGCGAAATAATAAAACAGCTACCCCAAAAATCATAACCTTCACATCGGACTTCGGTCTGGAAGACCCATTTGTAGGCGTAGTTAAGGGTGTCATTCTCAACATCAATCCTAATGCCATCATTGTGGACATAACCCACCTCATTCCACCTCAAGACATCCTGCAAGCTGCCCTCGTTTTGCGCTTTTCCTATCGTTTCTTCCCTCCAGGCACAATCCACCTTGCCATTGTTGACCCTGGTGTTGGCTCTTCTCGCAATCCTATAGTGATAGAATCTCCACCTTATTTCTTTGTAGGACCTGATAATGGCATTTTCTCCTTTGTTTTAGAAGAAAACTTTTCCGCTTACTTGATAGAAAATAGGCAATTTTTGTTGCCCGATATAAGTCAGACTTTTCATGGAAGGGATATATTTGCTCCCATAGCAGGGCATTTATCTCTGGGTGTTTCTCCTTCTTGCTTCGGAAGAAAAATAGAAGAAATAGAAAAACTCGCTTTTCCTCAACCTAAAATTATGGGAAACACCATTGTAGGTCAAATCCTTACCTTTGACCGCTTCGGAAATGCTATAACAAACATATCAGCTGATTTGCTTGGTGAACACACAAATGTAAAAATTAAAGTAAAAGACACAGTTATAGAGGGATTAAGATTCTCTTATTCAGAAAAACCACCACTGGCTCCCCTCG
>JACIXQ010000139.1 GCA_014360465.1 bacterium | reverse complement strand
GGGGGAACGGCATATACACCAGAGCAAATTTCCAGCATTTGCTCCGACCCTCCTAGAGGCTATCAAAACTACATAGTATTTTCCACTCCTCCCTTTTGGGGCTTTGCCTGCCACAACGAAAGCTACATCGTCAAAGCCTCTTACTCTTATACAAAAGTAACCGGGAGCGGTGGCTATCCCCCAATGCCACAATATCAGCGAGTAGGTCCGATAGAAGCAAGCATAACGGTTAAATTTGATAACCTCGTAGTTCAAGCACAGCCGAAGATTCTCAAATGGGACCCAGATGACCCATCTATCTGTGATACGACCTTCACTTATTCCCTCTCAAGCGCCCAGAAGAAGAATTGTTCCGTCACGATAAACATCCATAATCTTGATGTAGTGGATAACGAAGGCAAGCCTTTGCTCGTCTATCAAACTACATTGACCAACCTTTGCCCCGGTAATTATAGCTTCACTTGGGATGGGACCAATAATCAAACGCCTCCTTATCCCCCAAACAATATCGCTGAAAAGGGTCTATACACTTTTGATATTATAGTTCAGGGCTCTTGTCCTTACGATGGCGATAGAATGCGTAGCTCCGCTTTGAAAATCGCTGACCATGAATGTGAATGGATTTCCGGATGTCCCATTGATAGAGGCGCCACCGATTTATATTATATCAAGTATCTCTTACAAGACACCAGACCGGCTTATAAAGCGGGTGTTGAAGCATACGACCCAGAATTAAACCTTATAGGAAACTATGAAGATGGAACAGCGATTACCCCCATATGGAACGATTTTGGAGACAAACTCCTGAGAATTCCTTCTCAAACTATGGGAACCTACAGGTTTGTCTTCTGGGCAATAGATGACCATCCAGAAACTGACAAAGCCCATAGAAGAAAACCTGCTTTAGAGGTTAATCAAGACCAACAAATCCATTCCGGGGCAAATTGTTATATTACAGAGAAATTATATGGCTCTACGCAACCAGCTGCAGAGAGAGCCGCGAAATTTCAGCGGATGGGCGGGTATAAAAAACGGGCTTTTTCGCCGGATGGTAAGACACTTGAATATTATGATATGGTAATAGCGTCGCAGAGCGCATTAGATATAATGAAGCCCCTTAGAAGAGTAGCTGTTTTCTCATGGTATGTGCATGGTCTCAACAAGTCTCTTGGTGGCATCATACCGTTTGGCGATAGCTGGTTAGCTCCCTCTCGCGATTTTCTGCGTCAAATTCTTCCCCGCTTAGGTTGCCAATATGCTACAGCTACAGTGAACTCTACAGGTGAAGTGAAGATAAATGGCAAAAGAGTATATCTAATTTCCGAGCTTTTTTACTACGACCCCTATAGAAGGGTGAAAAATGACCTCTCCAACCTAGTCTGCGTTTTCATAGTCAATTGTAGTGCAGATGAGCAGGTTGAAAATGAGGGGCAGAATAGCACAGAAGTTTATCCTTGGGGAAGCATACAAATGATAGCGGAAATGTCCAAGTCATACCCATTATACGACCCGCAAGGTAATATAGTAGATTGGTTAAAAGGCGCCAATTTCGCAGGAACCGTAGTAGGATGTGATTCAGGAAATGTCTCTGAATTGCGAGGCGCATTTATCCCAGTAGATGTAGCAAGGGAAGGAGCTGAATGTTTTTGGAAATACGCAAGCCAAGGCTATAGTTTCCATTTCGCAATAGACAAAGTGGCGGAGGCAATGAATTCAACTTATGAGAAACATGCCTATGGACCTACATGGGCGAAATTTGGTCCACAGACATTTAAGGCTGTTTATTGCTACAATTTGTGGGGGTATCCCTTTTTATATCTGAATGGGAAACCTTGGGGTGGTCGGACAGAAAAAGAACTTAAGCTAATGGGTAAGACTCCGTAAGGTGCGGATTAGACATTTTGATTTCAAAAATCCAAAAAGGAGGTTAGAATATGAAATTTCGGGACATTTTCTGCTTTTTGATGCTTGGTTTGTTTATCACTTCCTCATGGGCAATGTTGTCGGTTGGGGAAGCGATGGAGAGGATAAGGCAAATAGAGGGTATCCCTGACCTTAAGCTTGCTTACCTTGGGCTCGATGTAGAACTTGGAGAAGATTTTGAGATGTCAGCACCAATCGAAGTTTCTTCCTGGGTTGGCGAAGACAGCATATTGCCCTGGCCCTGTTATGTGTTCAAGACAGACTATCCAGACAATAGCATCCAGAGATACTATGTGCTTGAACCTTTTACTGGTCAGATAATCCTATGGTATAATCCTTTGAATTTAACTTCACCTGACCAAGGCGAGCTATCAGATATGTTGCCCAAAGAACAGCTTATACAGTCAGCGATAAACTTCATTAAAAAATGGCATCCGGATTTCGATAGCTCACAATATGTGATAAGTGGCGGAGAGGCACAAGAACCTTTCCCCGGTGCCGGGGCAAAATATATGAATTGGTGTGTAGTTCGCTTCCACTTAAAACCCTCTATAATAGAACAGAATTTTCGTCTTTGGAACATGTTATCCTCTATTCACATAACTTTAGATTCCTGTACTGGAGAAGTAGTAGAATATTGGGGCTGGCATTTCCTACCCGTTTCAATTTCCACCACTCCCCTGATAAGTTCGGAAGAAGCGAGGCAAAGAGCTTTAAGTATTTTGTATAATTCTTCCCTCTTTCCTTATGTGGACTCCGCCTGGGGTGTGGTTTATGGGGCAACTTTAGGTGTAGGAGATGTTTATGTGCCACCTGACCATCAGCGCTTGGAATGGCATGTTGGGATTTACGCTTATAGCAACAATCCTGCATATCAGGAAGAGACTGGCTCACCTGAGCAACCGTTATGTGTGGATATCTCGGTGAACGCCCTCACGGGTGAGATCACAAGGATTTCTCCAGAGGGTGTGTTAGCAGAGGGTGAAAAGTTTGAGCCCGATAATGAGAAATTAGAGGAGTTTAAAAAAGCGAGCAAGATTGCAACAAAGTGGAAGATTATAATGAACTCTCAAGGAGATTATAAGAGATTGATTTATCCTCTTGTTTCAAGGAGGGGAAAAGCTTTAATAACAAAGGAACAAGCCTGGCTTTTTGCTGTGTTGGTGAGGGAGAAAGACGAAGGTGTAGTTCTTGAATATAGGAGCAAGGCACTGAAACTCAACTCTAAAGATGTATTTCGGAGAAATGGCAAGACCTATGTTCCTCTTGATGAAGTCCTGAAGCTCGCTGGCTATTCCGCAAAGTATGTTCCCAAAGAGAAGACGATATATATTGAGAAGAAGAACGAGAAAAAAGAGAGAACACAAGGTGCAGTAGTGAAGGGTTAACTCTCTCCGCTCTGGGCTACGCTCTTTGGAAATACCTGAAGATTTTGGGATAGACAAAACTTGGGGCGGGGAGCTACGCTCCCCGCCCCTTCCTCTTCAGTAAGAAT
>JACIXQ010000138.1 GCA_014360465.1 bacterium | reverse complement strand
AGTGCAAGAAATGTGGCAAGCGAATGATTACGAAATTTGATTCGCCCAACCCAAGTTGTTGCGATGAAGAAATGGAGGGATTGTTGAAACCCTTAATTATAGATGGCGAGATAGTAAAGGAACTGCCTTCTCCGCAGGAATTGCGCTCTCGTGTTCTATCTCGTTTAGCTTCACTTAAAATTGAAGGATATTGAATTTGGGAGAGAGAGCGCAAATTTAAAGATATTTCCTTGGGTCGGTTATCTTGCCCTCTATAGCTGAAGCTGCACAGGTGATGGGAGAGGCGAGGTAGATTTCAGCGTTTGGATTGCCCATTCTTCCCTTGAAGTTGCGATTTGCGGTAGAGAGGACCTTTTCTCCATCGGCTGGAATGCCCTGATGTGTTCCTACGCAGGGACCACAACCGGGAGGCAGGACTATTGCTCCCCCCGAAAGGAAGATATCTATTATCCCTTCCCTTATAGCCTCTTTTAGGATTTTTCGTGATGCCGGAGCGATTATTAGACGCACATCGGGGTGGACTTTCCTATCTTTGAGTAGCAAAGCTGCGGAACGAAGGTCGGAAAGCCGTCCATTTGTACAGGTACCTATTAGAACCTCCTGGATCTCCAAGCCCTCTATTTCCTCAATTGGTACAACATTGTCCACCCGATGGGGTTTGGCTATCATCGGACTGAGAGAGGAAATATCGTATTCAAGGATGTTTTCATATGTGGCATCCTCATCTGCCAAAACGACCTGGAATGGACGGTCGGAGTGTTCCTTTGTCCACTGGATTGTTTTCTCATCGGGGGGTATAATCATAAACTTTGCACCCATCTCAACGCCCATATTACAAATCGTGAAACGGTCATCCATTTCCAAGTCGCTAATCACATCTCCATACAATTCCACAGCCTTATAGGTTGCTCCATCAGCTCCCAGCTGACCAATAAGATAAAGTATCAAATCCTTCGCTTGAACAAAGCGAGGAAGTTTACCTTTGAGCAGAATCTTTATTGTGGTTGGGACTTTGAACCAGAGTTTACCGGTGAATGCGGCAGCAGCGAGATCCGTTGAGCCTACACCAGTGGATAGGGCACCAAGCGCACCATAGGTGCAAGTGTGGGAATCAGCTCCAAGAACTAAGTCTCCGGGAACGACGAAGCCCTTTTCGGGAACAAGTTGATGGCTTATCCCTTCTCCAGGTTCGAAGAGAAGACAATTATGTTGCCTTGCAAATTTGCGCATCTTTTGGTGGATGTTAGCTACTGAGGCAAGAGGAGGTGGTGCATTGTGGTCTATGAACATAGCGAATTTTGCAGGATTCTTAAGTCCTCCAAGCCTGTTCAGTTCATCTATTATGAGTGCGGAGGTTCCATCCTGACCGAAACAGAAATCAACCTCCGCCAAGACAACTTCGCCAGCTTCAACCTTTCTCCCGCTCTTGAGGGAGAGTATTTTCTCGGTAATCGTGCTACCCATCGCTCTATTTCAGCTTTCCTTCTTTAAATTCTTCGTATATTTCAACCAGCTCTTTGTCAAGGGGCATACGCTTCAACTGGACGGTTTCCTTGCGGAGGATTGTCAGGAGAGCTCTCGCCTCTTCATCCGATAAATGGATGCCAAGTAATGAGTATTTGTATTTAACAGCAGCTATACCCGAATGTTTGGAGATACCTATCTTCCTTTCAAATTCCCCAGTTTCACCGGGAAGAATGATCTCGTAATTGCGAGGATTTTTAATAACACCATCGGCATGGATGCCCGATGCGTGGCGGAATAGGTTCTCACCAACGATTGGTTTCCAGGGAGGGATATAGCGACCTGAAGCGAGTGCAACATATTCACAAGTTTCTTTCAATAAAGAGGTTCTGAAGCCGAGTTCTATTCCCCAGGCTATCTTAAGAGCCATAATGACTTCTTCCAACGGTGCGTTCCCCGCCCTTTCCCCAAGACCGTTGACCGTTACTCCAAGCCAGATCTGCCTCTCTGGGAATTTTTCTGCTGCCTTTACCCCGGCAAGAGTATTTGCGGTTGCCATTCCCAGGTCGTTATGACAATGCATCTCCACATCTATTCCCTCGTTCATAATTAAGGAAATGTATTCTTCTGTTTTGAATGGATGAAGGCAACCGAGGGTATCGCAGAACCTTATTCTATCTGCTCCCGCATCCCTCGCGGCGCGAACGAACTCTATGAGAAACTCGGGGTCAGTTCGTGAGGCATCCTCGGCATTACAGGAGACATATAGACCCTGGCTTTTAGCGAATTCAACTGCCTTTGTGGTCACATCAACGACCCACTGGCGGGACTTGCGCAGTTTGGTCTCAATCATTATATCGGAAGTGGAGATGGATATAGCAACGGCATCCAGCCCCAATTCTACAGAGGACTTAACCTCCTCAATTATCGGTCTATGCCAACCCATTAGTAGGGCTTTGATACGCCCCCTTTTCTTCTCTTCCACGAGTTCCTTTATATATTCCTTTTCATAGCCTGGTTCGTCTGGGAAACCTACCTCTATCATATCCACTCCAATTTCATCCAGATAGCGAGCTATGCGAATCTTCTCGCGATTGGAGAATACAACCCCATAAGTTTGTTCTCCCTCTCTCAATGTGCAATCGTTTATTTTAATCCTTTCCGCTAATTCAGCCAAATCTTTAAATACCTCCTTTCTAAGTGTTTATAGAAATAATTTTACAAAAAAACTTCAAATTGGCAAAACCTAAAGGGCAAGGAGCGCTTCTTTCATCTGTCTTATGCCGTTTCTTATGTCTTCTTCAGAAACTGCAAAGGATAATCTGACATAACCATTAGCTCCAAAACCCTCTCCTGGAACGACGGCTACTCCCGCTCGCTCAAGAAGATAGGTCGCCAATTCCTCTGTAGAATTGCCCCCCATTTTCTTCAGATAGTAAGAAACATTGGGAAAGGCGTAGAATGCCCCCATAGGAGGAACTATAGATATATTGGGAATCTCTTTGAGCTCATTAAGAAGTATCTCTCTCCTTCGCCTGAAGGTGTCCACCATTTGTTGGACCTCTTCCTGTAGATCCAAGGCTACAAGCGCTCCTATCTGGGCAAAAGAGGTGGGATTGGAAGTAGTATGGTCCTGAATCCTTCCCATTGCTTCTATCAATTCCTTTGGACCAGCTCCATAGCCGATACGCCAGCCAGTCATTGAATAAGTTTTGGACATTCCGTTCACGACAAGAGTTCTCTCCTTCATATTGGGAAATGAAGCGATGCTGATATGCTCTACATCGTAAACGAGTTTCTCATATATCTCATCTGATATGACAAAGATATCGTTTTCCAAGCACCAATTCGCTATTTTCTCCAACTCCTTCCCTTCATAAACTGTGCCCGTGGGGTTATTGGGAGAGTTAAGGATGAGAACATGTGTTTTTTCGCTTTTTGCTTTTTCCAAATCCTCTATCCGCAACTTGAAGCCATCCTCTTCCTTCGTCTCAACGATTACGGGCTTGCCTCCTGCCATCATTATCTGTTCTGGGTAGGAAACCCAGTAGGGAGAAGGTAAGAGAA
>JACIXQ010000137.1 GCA_014360465.1 bacterium | reverse complement strand
AAAACAGCTCCAGTCGTTGTGGAAGTGAAAAGGAAACTTTCTGACCTTTTTGCTTTAAATGGTGTTCCCGTTCGCTCTCCTATGAATCTGGACGAATTGCGAAAGAAGGATATACCACCTGACCGTCCAGTGCAGATAGAAGGAGTTGAGGCAATTGACCCGCTTTCATTCTTTGTTGGCAGGGTGGCGATTGATTTCACCGAAGATAAATCTTCTCTATCACTTGCCAATCTGGCAAATTACATAGATAGATCTACCGGCATCGTCAAGAGCGCGACGGGAGAATTGCTCTGGGACTATAAAAAAGGAGTTGTTATTGTTGATTCCCCAAAGGTGCAGGGCGTAGTTGGCTTCCTTGGTAAGGCAGGAACAATTAAGCTTAGGGATGTCTCCATTGAAAGCCAAATGGAGTATGGAACGATTCTTCTCGTATCGCTTGATGACAAACCTATTGCAAGCTCCCACAAACTTCTTCTTCAAGTTATGTCGGAGGAAAAGAACAAGGGTTGGTCGGCGCCGGGAGAGGGTTTAAGGGAGATAAAGAGCGTAGGCACTCCTCCTATTATGTTGCGTTGCTTCTCGGGCTTAATTAAGCTAAACCGTCCTGATGCTTCTCGTCTGAGCGTCATCTTGCTGGATGATAATGGTTATCCCATAGAGAAATTGAGAGGAGCTCAGAGTTTTTCCCTTAAAGATAGAAATTTGTTTTATATCATTTCAATGCAGGAAGGGGAATGAGTATTAAGTTAAGCAGATTAAGGAGAACAAGGGTTTTCAAAAGCTACTTTGAAGAGAAAAGAGAAGGAGCAAGACGGGTGTTGATTTTTATATTTTTAAACTCACCCTCCGCAAGGAGCTCTCCCTGGGGGGACCACATTTTTATCTTACGAGGAACAACTATACCTGATGAATGTTTGTAATAATTTTCGAAAGTGTAAATCACATTAATTTTACCAAGGCTATTATATTTAATCGATTTTTGCAAAGATAGGTCATCTGGGTTAAGCCATATGACGCGTTTCCTTGTGTTATCTTTAGGAATGGCTTCTATTTCTAAAACTGTTTTTGAACGCTTAAGGACTTTCAGGGAATAATTGTCCCAAAAATCCGCTGATATTATCCCGAAGTCAACCGATAGAGTCCTTCTATCTATTGATTTGAAGTTTTCCTCTTTTTTATAGCCAATTCCGGGAACTATAACTGCGTACTTTTCTCCATTTATTATATAGATTACCTTTAGCATACCATAGGGTGTACCCTCTAACCTTAAAGAATGGGGTGCAGAGAAATAAATTTTAGTTTTCCTTGCATTGAAAAGATATTTATAATCTGGGTCTATCTCCGTGAGCTTGGAGGTCTTTGCTTTAGTGATTTCAAGGGTAGCGGAGAAAGTCTGCAAAGAAGACCATTTTTTAACCAACTCATTTGTTATTGATTCCGCAAAAAGAATCGTAGCCAGAATGAAAGCCAAAACAGGAAGATTTCTCATCTTGTCGTAATATATATTAACCATTTAGGAGAATGTAAGCAAGATAATGCCCTCATCGCAATTTATACACTATCTCAACCTTTATCAAAAGGGCGTTAGCCTCAACGCTTTGAGGAAAGGGAAGGAAAGGAGCCGCTTTCTTGACTGTTTCAATTGCTGCTTCATCCAATATCTTTTGTCCCGATGAATCAAGAACACGAATATCAGCAGGCGAACCATCTTTTCTAACAAGGAAAGACAATTTCACCCGACCTTCCCAACCCGCCATCTTTGCCTGATAGGGATAGTCCTTGGCAGACTCTATCTTTTTTTGAATCATTTTTTGGAACTCAGCAATCTCTTTGGGGTCTATCTGCTTCTTTGGGGGTGGAGGTGGGGGAGGTGGAGGGGGAACAACTTCTTTGGGTTTTTCAACTACTTGTTCTTGTTTGGCTGGAGGAGGCGGTGGAGGGGGAGGAGGTGGAGGGGGTTCTCTCTTTTCCTCTCTTGGAGGAGGTGGTGGAGGCGGAGCACTTGGCATTGCCGGCTCATTGCCTGAACCACCAACACCTGGGGCAGTGCCGCTTCCGCCCAATCCTGGACCTTTAGCTCCAGGCTCCGGCTTAGGAATGCCACCCACTACGAATTCCCCTGCGCCAGGTGATTCCTTAGTCAGTACTTGTGCTGCTCCACCTCCGGGCTCAGCGGGTTTGTTTTGAGGAGGAGTTGTATCAAGCCACTTTTGGGCGAAGAAAGGATGCTGGGGAAGAGGTTTTACCTTTCTTTCTACTTTATTCTCTGGTTGAGGAGTGACCTTCTTCTTTTCTTGTAAAATTGCTTTCCTCTTTTCTAAATCCTTGCTTGTCTGGGAAGGGTTGTGAATCCTGGCGTAAATGGGTGGAAGAGTTATGGTAAGGGGTCCGCAGGTTGGGCAGGCTTCAAGAAATCTTCCTATAAAAGGCAGGGCTATAAGGTGAAGGGAAATGGAAACCCCAAAGGCGAAAATCCATACACCTTTCCCGTTTAAATAAAGTTTCCTCCTCATCTCTTCACCTTCGCATTAGGTGGTGGAGACTTAAGCTCTGCAGCCAGGGCGATGTATTCAAGACCGGAAAGGCGCACTGCGTCAAGTACATCCACTATCTTCCCGTAGGGAACATCTCTATCACCACTTATAATCACGACCACTTTCTTATTCTTTTGTGCTTCTTCGGTCAATTTATCAAGGAGATTTTCTACCGATACCTTTTGACCGCCAAGATAGACATCCCCCTGTTTTGTGATGAAAATGGCAATTTGTGTTTGTTCCTGGGGAGCGGCAGTTGCAGCTGAGGGAAGGGAAATATCTATTCCCGTGCCAGTCACGATGAAGGAAGCGGTCATCATAAAGATAATTAGAAGGACGAGAAGGATGTCGTTGAAAGGAACCATATTTATTTCCCAGAAAATTTCTTTCTTTTTCTTCATTCTTGCTCCTTAAGGGATAAGAGAAACTCGTTCTGGCGAATCTCCAGAGCTTCCAACATCCTGCTGGTGAGGGAGTGGAATGCATTATAAAGTGTAACAGCAGCAATTGCCACAGCTAATCCCACGGCTGTGCAGACGAGGGCTTCGGCAATGCCTGCCCCTACAACGGCGATCCCTGCAGAACGATAAACAGAGATTGAATGAAAGGCGTTCATTATTCCAAGAACGGTCCCGAAGAGACCGACAAAGGGAGCAATCGCTCCTACAGTGGCAAGAAAAGGAAGGTTACGTTCCAAAAAGAAGGAAACCCGAGAAAGGTTAAGCTCAACACGCTTCTCGTTTTCTCGCTCGTTGGGGTTAGAAAAATGTAACTCTATCAAGGGGGAGCCTTCGTTGGGGAAATAAGCTATCGCTCTTTTATCCTTTTTCAAGCGGATTTGATAGTCGGCAAGGAATTTCTCCAAATCTTTTCTGAACTTCCGATAGAGGAGTGCTCTTTCCACTGCCACAGCGATGACCAAAAGAGAAAGGAGAAAAAGGATATACATCGTAAAGCCGCCATGCTGGAAAAGGAAACCTATAGCGCTCATACTATGCTCCTGCTCCTTTCTTTATTTCTTTTATCTTCCCATCTTCCATTTCCACGCCGAGGGTAGCCCGCTCAAGTATGCGGGGGTCATGGGTGGCGATAATGACGGTGCATCCTTTCTTATAAGCATCCCAGAGG
>JACIXQ010000136.1 GCA_014360465.1 bacterium | reverse complement strand
CAAAGAAATGGAAACCACCGTCTACCTCGTGGCTTCACGCACCTTGGGCGGTCCATTTGAAGTTCGTAAGCGGAAGGTTTTCGAAACAATTGGACATATCGGAATAGCTGGCGGGTCACTTGATGGCATTTTCACTGGCGTTGAATTCGTCTTAGGTCCCTCTCTTAGAATCATCGGCGAATATGATACGAGGGATATCAATCTCGGCGCGCGCATCCTTGTAAACGACCAACTCGCTCTAACAGGGGCTGTGTTTGACTTTGATAAATTAGGCATAGGCATTTCCTTTAAAAAAGCATTCTGATGAAAGAGACATTTCCTGAACTTAGACAAGAACCCTGCACTAAACGTTGGGTGATAATATCGCCCAGAAGGGCAAGGAGACCTCATGAATTTCAAAAGGAAGAAGAGAAAAGCTCGCTTCCCGAATGGGAAGCGAGCTGTCCATTTTGCCCCGGAAACGAAGACCAGACACCGCCCGAGGTCTTCTCACGCTGGGGGGAGAACGGTTGGCTGATAAGGGTTGTCCCTAATAAGTTTCCCGCACTGAGTTCTGATTTCAACGAGGTTGAAATAAGAGGCACCGACCCCTTCGTATCAGTCCCTGGCGTCGGCGTTCACGAAGTAGTAATAGAATCTCCTAAACATAATTTAACATGGGGGAATATGGGGAAGGAACAAATGGAGCAAATCATAGATTGTTTTCTCAGTAGATACCGTTTATTGCGAGAAGATAAAAGACTCAAATACATCTGCATATTCCGCAATCATGGAGAGAAGGCGGGCACCTCTTTGATTCATCCACATTCCCAGATTATCGCCACACCAATAGTCCCTGAACAGCTACGAAACGAAATAGAAGAAGCAAGACGATACTACGATGACAGGCTTCGCTGTGCTTTCTGCGATGTCTCAAAGCGAGAAGCGGAGTTCAAGGAAAGAGTAGTGCTTGAAAGTCAACACTTCATCGCTTTTACCCCCTTCGCCTCCCGTATGCCGTTTGAAATTTGGATACTTCCCAAAAGACATAACGCTTCCTTTGACCTTATGTATGATGAAGAAGCAAAGGATTTAGCAGATGTTATAGAAAAGGTATTCGGTGCATTGTTGAAAGGTTTAGACGATCCTCATTACAATGTAGTTTTCCACTCGGCTCCTTTACGCGATTCTTGTGAGGACTACTACCATTGGCATATAGAAATTCTGCCACGAATAACGATACAAGCGGGTTTCGAGCTTGGAACCGGAATCTATATAAATACTACCCCACCGGAAGAGGCAGCCGCCAAGCTAAGACAATTTCTTTAGAGCTCGCTTACTTCGTCTCTATCTCCTTTAGAATACTGGAAAGGAAGTCTTTAGCTTCCACAATATCTTTTAGCGGCTCTTCACCCACCTCACGCTCAACGGTAAGATATCCCTCATACCCATTTAGCTTCAATGCGGTAAGATATTCTCGCCAGGGAACTTGACCCTTGCCAAGCGGGGCTTCTCCAATTCTTCCCTCTGGTGTCCTCACGCCATCCTTTGCATGGGTATGAACGATGTACGATGAGAGAGTATATACTCCTTTAACGGGGTCAAAGCCCATCATCACCAAGTTAGCAGGGTCATAGTTGACCTTAATCGCCGTAGTATTAAGGGATTGGAAAAATTCCTTCATCAACTCGGGAGCTTCAGGACCTGTTTCCGCTGCAAGAACTGCCCCAACTTTCTCTCCATAGCTCCCAATTTCATCCAGGGAACGCCTCAGTTTATCCCAGTCGGGATGCTTTTTATCCTCAGGTATAACACCGATATGGGTTGTAACAATTGGCGCTTCCAATTCCACAGAATAAGCGAGATATTCCTTCGTCTTCTTTATCCTCCATTCAAGCCCTTCCTCGTGGGCAAAACCATAGCCTAGATCGCCACAAAGAGCGCTTATCTCTAAACCATATCTCTTAACAGTTTCCTTCACCCAGCAAGCCCCTTTTTCCAACCTCTCAGGGTCCAATTCTCCTGTTACCCAGATTTGAACACCCTGGAAACCTATTTCTCTCGCTTTTCGGAGAGCTTCCTCAAAAGGCAAACGAAAGTTTACATCTACAACTCCGAGCTTCATTTTGGGCTTCCTCCTTTCAATTCAGATAATCTCTTTCAGAATGTCCCTCAGATATTGGATATCCTCCTTCGCTTTGGGAGCAGGGTCGCCTGCTCCTACATATTCTATGCATATATCGGATGAATAACCTTTTCCATAAAAATGAGATAGCACTTTAAAGAAATCTATATCCCCATTTGCCAATGACCAAGAATAGTCGTACCTATCCCCTATCATCCGACAGTTCTTAAGATGAAGATAACCTATATCACTTCCCAGCAAATCAATAGCTTGTAAAGGATTCTCCGCTTGAGGCGTGGCGAACATATTCCCAGGGTCAAGATTTGCTTTTACAAAGTGGGATTTAACCCCATCCAGGATTCGTTTCGTTGAACCCGCTGTATCGTGGAGCGTATTCATATGTATCTCCAAAGTAAGGTAAAGCTCGGCTTTTTCCAAATGAGGAACGAGTGCTTTCAAAGCTTCTATAGCCCTCTCATAATGTTCCTCTCTTGCTATGACACTACCACCTTGGGCAAAATCACTCGGGTCCTCACCAGCCAGAGGTCCTACCCCACCATTCAACATCTTGGCGCCCAGAGATTTACACAAAGGGATAGCCTCTATAAGATTCTTCACGCTTTTCTCCAAACTTTCCTCACTTGAAATGAAATCGGCAGGAAAATCAACAGTCACTACAGGTAAATTAAACATAGCGCACAACTCCTTTATGCGGTTGACCTCTCCCTTTAAGTTGAAGAAGTCAAAATGAACGGTTGAGAGCTCCAATCCGTCATAGCCGTATTCCTTTGCCTTCTTGAAAGCTCTCTCCAATGGGTAAGCGCGGAAGGTGTAGCTATGCATCAATACTTGCATCTTTATCACCTCTCATTCGGGCATACACAGTATTCTTTTCACTTTGATATCAAAGAAACGGGATGAACCTTCAGCCTGCAAAAGGACAGCGGTATCCGCTCCGAAACCCGTTCCAGCAACACAAAGGGCGTCAACTCCCTCAGGAAGTAACCCCGCATCAACAGCCATACTCGCTATTTCCAAACAAACCTTCATTCCCTGGGAGAATAAATAAAGAACCTCCGCAATAAATCGAGAATGGGTGAATATCTTGAATTTCTCGAGGAGCGCTACATCTATAGCGCCACTAAGTGTGTGGGTAGCTTCCACAATGGGTACGCCGACTGAGGACAGGTATTCCCTTACCCTCTCATCAAATTCTACATTGAATTCCTTATCCCTCGGTGCGGCTAATTTCACGACAACCATCTTCACCTTTTCCAAAGGCAAAGCCCTTGCCATCCTTTCCGCCGTATAGCCCCTGCTGGAGGCAACCACGAGATGCTTGACCTGTGGATTCGCCTTAAGAAACTCCCTCACCAATTCTACAGTCTTTGCTGTGTTTTCTTCCCAGTTCTCTTCGTCCTTAAAATAAACAATCTTTTCCTCAACAAACGACATTTTAAATCCCTCCTTTCAATAAATGATTATGTTAGGTTATACCATATTAATGATAAAGAGAAAAGAGAGCAAGAAAAGAGAAATATTTTTCGCAAAAGGCAAGAATTGGGCATC
>JACIXQ010000135.1 GCA_014360465.1 bacterium | reverse complement strand
TCCCTTTCCTTATCGCGCTCAAGCCTTGGCTTTCCACTGCTACATTGCTGAGAGATAGGTTGGCGCTTCTCATCCTGTCCTGGTCATAGGGGCAAGCTCCCACCGCTATGATGTCAAAGGTGTAGATGCCAGTTGGAGCAAGTGTCCCAGGAGGAACTCCACTTTGGTTCATCGTTCCATCCCATTGAAAAGTAGCAGAACCCGGGCAAGGAACAACTAACCGTGTAGTATAAATGGGGAATGTCCCATCAACCGGATAGATTTCTATCGTGACATCGCAGTTCTTCTTCTGTGCACTGCTCAGGGAGAAGGAAATCGTCGTGTCATTATTATCAGGATAGCTCCTATCCCACTTAAGAAATTTGGGCTGGGCATTGACTACGAGGTTCTGGAAATTAACTGTTATGCTTAGCTCTATTGGACCTACCCTCCTGTATTGAGGAGGGGGACCACCTGGACCTACCTTCGTGTAGGAATAAGCCGCCTTAACAACATAGGATGTATTGTGGCAGGCAAAGCCCCAAAAGGGAGGAGTGGAAAATACTATGTAGTTTTGATAGCCTCTAGGAGGGTCGGAGCAAATGCTGGAAATTTGCTCTGGTGTATATGCCGTTCCCCCTGGATTATCAACCCGAAAATGTTGTGGCTCGTGGACATTCGTCTGTTCCAAGATGTCTATGTAATGGCAGCTGACATTTATGACCGCTCCCTCATTTTGAACGCTCCCATAGTTAACAACTAAGTGAAACTCCACTCCACCTGCAACTGTTCCCGAGGAAACGCATTGAGGTTGTTGGGGATTAGCGGTCAAATCGGGAGTCCAGCGAGCGTGAAGTTTAACCGAGATGGGGTCAGCCATAACTAAGGAGCCCCCAAGCGCACCAGGGTCAATAAGAAGAGGCAATACTCCCTACGAGAGACAAGCCCCTCAAACAAGGAAGATAACCTCTTCATCTTTAAACTACACCTCCATTAATTTTGACTTTTAAAAAGAGGTAAAAGTTTCCCCAGATTTTCCGGATCCAGCCCATCGTTCCGAGCCTCACCCCACTGGGGGAAGGCGTGGGAATCTAGTGTTTCAATCCACGCCCTGCCCCTTTCAGGGCACCCCTATACAAGAGGGAATTCTAAAGGTTAGGGGGAGAGGTGCCCCGCACATTATTTCCATTTTTAAAGCTTTTCCGTCTTACTTTAACGCTTTTGGGGGTACCAAATTTAAGCGCGTGAATGGAGAGCGACCTCTCAGGCTTTCCCAAATACTGGATATCTGGGGGGACAAGGGTTCGGACACCTGATTCTTCAAATGTTTCGTAATCTTTTCCCAATCAACATAGGGCTTTGGGAACTCTTTCCTTATCTCCCTTTCACTAGCGAACAACTTCGCCCTTTTCAATCGCGACTCTATTTCTCGGTTCTGTTCCCATAATCGTCTCTCTTTTTCCGTCCATTGCATAATGGCTTTGTCGCGTTCAGCGTCCGTTAGGCGCTTCTTCTTTCCTACCCACTCAGGTTCATACCATATGCTGCGTATTCTTATCCTTTCCTTCAAGGGAAGACAGGAAATGCCTTTCTCATCTCCATAAAGAATTATATAAAGTGCGTGCCTTTCTTTATGGGCAATCACATCCCATATAACCCCGGGTAGAGCTCGCTTTAAGAGTTCAACAGAGATGTACCGTTTTCCTCCACGAGTTATAACTTCGTCCGGTTTGAACCTTACCCTAAATAGGGCACCTCCCAGAGTTTTGAATAGCTTCTCGGAAACAAAAGCTTTTTCTCCAACAAAGAGTGGCCCCTCCGTCCTTTTTATCAATCTCCCATTTACCATTATATGACTCCTGAGGGGCATCCACTCTTTGGACGCGGCGTACTCCCTATATCGCAAATTGCCGTTCAAAGCATCTACCATAACCCAGGCTAAGCCCTTTGAACCATCAGGGAATATTCCCTCGATACCCCCAATTCCCCATACTAAGACCCCTTCTCCGCCTCCAAATTCTATGACTTCCACATTCAATATCTCCAGGAAATCAGTAGCGTTTATAGCTATTTGAAGCGCTTGTTCTTGGGAAATTAAAGGCTCCCAAGTAGGTGGAGGTGAGGAAGGTAGAGATGCAGTATATGTTAAAATATCGCCAGTATCAGGATTTATATCAACAACGCATGCATTTAGCATCCAAGCTCCATTGGGCATCCTCCCTCTAAATGTCACCGTATAAGCACCAATTGGGTCTTTCTCTACATTGGTTACCCAGTTTATTTGGTTGAAATTCGGATATTTCTGTGAGCAAAATTGACGAGCAATGCTCTCCGCTTGCTGTGGAGAGAGCAACCACTGTGGATTGGAAGGGAAAAGACCATATCTTACACCGCAAAGATAGCCGCGCATGGCATCAACAATGTAATGGCGCGGCGCTGTAAATTCATAATAAGGACTAGAAAGTGGATCGCCTTCCGTCCAATCCAGTTCGGGGTCGGGTAGTGAAAGATTGGGGTCACCTTCCCATTGCCTGACGATTTGCTTTGCTTGCTCAGGCGTTATTTGGGGACTTCCAGTAAATCCGGGTAAATCTATGAAGGGGGAAGGTGGAACCCAGGCAAAGTTGAGACAAGAAAGGATAAGGCACAACAAAATCCAAGCAATTTTCTTAAACATTTCCATCACTCCTTTATCTCAAAATTTTCCCTTTTCGGGCAGGATAGAGATATGTATCTCCGACTACGACCATGCTATCCTGCATTCTCTTTATAAAAAAAGGCGCAATTGGATTCCAGTTCCACGGTTTCCACCATACATCCCTAAAAGCCAATTTTGCCGCTTGTGCAACACTTGCTGGCGGGAAAATTTGAGCACCCAGTGTGTAATATTTGGTAGCATATTTCCAAAAAGCTCGTTCCCAGGTAGAACAAACAACCACGCTTATTTCTCTATTAAAGCCGAGCGAGGCTTCTGCCCCTTTGTTGACGACTGCTTGAGGGAAGGTCTGCCCGGCATCGCAGCCGTTAAAGAGAGCGAAAACCAGGTGGGATAAGGAACCGGGTGGTGTAAGGGTGTCGTTTTCAATCCAATTTACCGAGAACCACTTTTCTTTCCCAGATTGATCCTCACCGAGATATAAGCTATCCTCGTTACCGTGTCCACTGAACTCAAACACAGCGTTTTCGTGCAGAGAACGAAACGCCTGCCAGGGCTCTGCATTGATAATAACTCCGCCCCTTCTCTCATTAGTTTGAGGGTCGGGACGCACCTCGCTATTGCAAGAAGATAAACCATCCGGATGCATTACTTTACCAAGATGCTTATAGGCACAAAAAGCGTTCCCACTGAAAGGCCATCCATTGCTAATGCAGACAGCAGGCGCTACTCTGAACTTAGAGCCTTTCTCTAAGGCAGGGTGTGGGCTATGGCTTTTGTTGTTGAGGTTATTACAAACCGAGCTAACTACGAATGTGTGATAACCCGCTGTTTCCAGATTGACATCGCTTATTTCTTGAGAATTATCTCCCAATAAGTTGGAAGAGGAACCACTTTTCAACACCAACAGCCAAGGGGAAAACACGGAATATGTTGTGCTTAAAGGTGGTATATTTGAAAGGTCGCTCAAGCTATAAGAGAATTTAAATTTCCCTTTCCTTATCGCGCTCAAGCCTTGGCTTTCCACTGCTACATTGCTGAGAGATAGGTTGGCGCTTCTCATCCTGTCCTGGTCATAGGGGCAAGCTCCCACCGCTATGATGTCAAAGGTGTAG
>JACIXQ010000134.1 GCA_014360465.1 bacterium | reverse complement strand
TTAGAAGAAGTGGAAAGGCACAGGGGACGAAACAGGGTAAAGTTATTGGATGCAAACAGCTTTTGTAATGGATTTTACAAGGTGAAAGATTACTTCATAAATGACGAATTATATCAGAAATTAGGGGCAAATCCCCTCTTCATTAGAACATTGGATACAGGGGGCTGGGAAGGAAGAGCAGGTGTTTATAATGTTAAAGAAATATTCAAAGTTGATGGCATAGTTGTCACTAAGGCGAAATATAGGACACATCCAATTCAGATATTCTTAACTCCCACTTTGCCTCCGCAAGATTTGAATTTGTTGGTGGATTATTTCAATTTACTACTGGAGTATCTCCGCGATATAACCGATAGCGAATTTATGACCACCTTTAAATACTCAAATTCCGATTATGTGCGAAAATATCTCGGTCTATCTCAGGCGAAAAAGCTCATAGAAACATTCCCCATCCAAACCTTATCGGAAAAACAGAAAGAATACCTACGAATATTGGTTGCCCAAAAAAATGTGGAGGGCATTAAAGAATTGCTCATAAGCTTAAAAAATGAAGCAAAAAATTTGTCCTTTTATGATTTAGGCGATGACTAGCAACATTTGGATTAAAAAAAGTATTCAGATAGCTAATTCCTGTGGTTATCTTGATAAACTTCTGGAGATTTATTCTGTCCCTAAAGAGGAGGAGCGCCCGCTTCCCTCTGGATATGATGAAGAGAAAATAAGAGAAGCATTTGAAATAAAAGATGTTAAGAAATTGCTCACTACACTTTTATCGATGCCTAAATTCCCCATAGATGACCCTTATATCCCCTGTTTGAGACACTTTCCTGAGCTTATTGACAAGAACCCCAAAACCGTCAAAAGGATTGGAGACGCACTATTCAGTTTGGGCATAGAAACCCTCCTCAACCTGGCGAAACAACCGAAGAAACCCTCCCGCCAAATGGGTTCTTCTTTTAAAAAGTGGTTAAATAACCTTGGTTATCCCTACCTGAAGGAAAAAATATTCCTGGAAAGTGCCGATATATCGTTTCTTAAAGGAAGTGATCAGAAACTTTTGGAATTCGCTAAAACCTATCTGGGGATTAAAAGCCTAGATAAAGGAGTGGACTTCATTATCAAAATAAATGGCAACTACATATTGGGTGAAGCTAAATTCATAAGCGATTTCGGCGGCTCGCAAACGAATCAGCTCAAGCAGGCACTTGAAATCGGGAAGTTGGATGGGAAAAATTTTCGTGGGGTAGCGGTTCTTGATGGTATTATCTGGTTTAATAAACTTAACAACACTTATCTTAAGACAATAAAAACTTCTGGCGCAATAGCCTTGAGCGCTCTCCTGCTCAAAGAATTCTTCGATTCATTGAAATAAAATTTAAAAAATTGGGCAAAATTTGCTATAATTATATATAGAGGACAAAAGTGAAATCCCCCAATAAGAGAAAAGGTTACCCCCATAAAACAAACTCTTCGCCGCTACCCATCTTCCATCCCTGGACCGTTCCCCTTGAATTTTAAAAATTTTATAAAAGGAGGTTCGTTCACGGATGAACGGTTTTCCACTTGGTTTCCCCTCCCCCCTTTTCTGGGCAATGGAGGGGAAAAACACTGGGGAGGCTCTCCCCGATTATCTTTTGGGCTTTCTCAAAGGTTGTGAAGTGCACGACGGGATATCCCACAACGCTCTCACGCTCTTCCCAATCACTTGCCCGCAAAGCGGCAGTCTTCCCTCCATTCTTACTCTGGACGAAGCGGTGGAGAAAAAATTGCTTAAAATCAGCGAGGTAGGAAGAGAGGGAACCGTCAACAAAATTAGATTGTTGAACAGCTCCCAGCATTATGTCTTCATAATGGCAGGGGAAATCCTCATCGGTTGCAAGCAGGATAGAACGCTTGAGGAGGATATACTCTTAGCTCCCAATACCGAAGAGATAACGGCTTCCGCTTTCTGCGTTGAGGCTGGTAGATGGCACCGGGTATCAGATGAGTTCATTCCTGCCGAGGAAGCCGCCACCCCGCGAGTTCGGCAAGTAGCGAGACTGACAAGGTCCCAATCAGCGGTTTGGAATGAGATAGCCTACTTCCATATGGCTCTCAACATTAAGGCAGGCACCGGTGCATTAAGGGAAGTCTATATCACTCCCAAAACCAAAGACACGATCAAGGAGTATATGAAGGTTATGGGAGAGCTTCCAGAAAGCCTGCCACAGGTCAGCGGCGTAGCGGTCGCAATAGGAGGGAAACTCCTTTGCCTTGACCTTTTCTGCGACAAAAAGATGTTTGACGCGCTTTACCCCAAGCTATTGAAATCGTACGCTGTGGAAGCTATGATAGAGTCAGAAAAGAAGGATGGTATTTCAAAGGAGAAAATGGCGCTATTTATAAATTCCCTTCTAAATGGCAAAGCAAAACATATGGATAGCCCGGGTGCTGGAGAACATTGGGAACTGGTGGCAAAGGATGCCCAAGGTTCGTGCTTGGTTTTCGAGGGTAATGTGCTTCATCTGTCCGCTTTTCCCAGGAAAACCCACGAGCAGAGACGCTCATCTACAGGTCGTACGCGCACTTTCCCAAGATTTTTTGAACTATAGCACGACTTAAGGGGAAATAAAAATAGACACAACAGATAATACCTTATTCCCCGCAACGATGGATGTGTGGCTGAGAATTGAACAACCTGACCTTCCCTGGTCAAGATGAAACCGAGTATGCATCGTCTGCCATATAATGAGGTTTCTTTCATTTTCGCTGATGGTAACGCCAAACGATATCATAGTAAACCCAGCCGAAGCTTGAACTACGACTGCCCATCTGCGGCCACGATTCAATCCAGTGTAAAATTTTTGGGGGGGAGGCAACTTGCGTTGCCTCCCCCAAACTATCTACCCCAGACTTTTCAGAATTAATTCTGTTTTTTAGAGATAAACCCAATAGCCAGTTAGATAAAAGCTCACTCTTCATAGAATCTTTTCTTTAATGATAAAGTAAAGTTTCTGGTTAGACCAAAGTGGGAGAAAATCGGAAACTGGTAGCAAAGAATGCCATAGGTTTAAGCTTGGTGTTTGAAGGTAATGTGTTTCATCTATGCGTCTTGCCAAGGAAATCACGTCACCCAAAATGCTCATCCTATCGCTATAGGTTCGTTCCCAAAGACCTCTTTTTTAAGAAGCCCCCTTAACTTGATGCGAAATTAAAAGAAATTTCCAATCATTCGCAGGGGTCTGAAATTATTGTCTGGTGCGGTACAGCAAAATTCGCCAAAATTTTTTCAAGAAAGCACAAATTTTATTGACAAGATTTAAAATTTTGTTCTAAACTCAAAACAGAAAACTATCGCATCCAAAGGATATTTAAGGATTTTTTCGCCGATATAAAATAGAGACAAAGATTTACAGAAAGAGAGGTGATGTGGTATTATGAGAGTTCGTTAAAGGAGGGTGGAAAATAGCCCCTATTTCCGCCCTCGCCGGAAAGACCGGAAAAAAATGGTTTTGGGGGGCAAACCAAAATTTAAGAAAGGAGGAAAAGAAATGGTGGAAAGGAGAAAGGGATTCACATTGATAGAGCTGCTGGTGGTGATAGCTATTATCGCCATCCTGGCAGCTATCCTGTTTCCTGTGTTTTCGCGAGCACGCGAGCAAGCAAGGAAAGCTGCTTGCTTATCAAATGCAAAGCAGATAGGCACTGCATTGATGATGTACGCGCATCTATGGGAAAGGTCAAATAAATTTCACCCACCCTTCCATTTCGGGAAAGTCCTCCAGAAAGATTTCAGAGCCTCTTTCACGGCGGAGAAATTCATAGAGTTGGGAAGCTAAATCGGAGAAG
>JACIXQ010000133.1:2794-3889 GCA_014360465.1 bacterium | reverse complement strand
TCCTCCATTCTAAAGATAGCAAAACCATTTTGTCACCCCAGAAGCGGTCTTCTCTATAACCTCTTAGGGTATCAGCCCCACCTACGGTATAAAATTCGAAAGCAGGTATAGAACCATAAGCAGTTGCTATATCCAATCTCATAGCGAGAACATGTTGTTTCTTTCTTCCAAACGGTTTATATCTACGAATATCTATCTCCTGCTTGCTGAAAAACGATGATGAATGTCCTATTTCTATTGAATAAATATGATAATATCCCTGTTTGGGGTTGTTTCTTATATCCCTCGTGTCCAGATAATAGCTAAATCTCGCTGCAGTTACTTTGCCCTCAACTTTTCCTAATATCGGTAATCCCGAACCTTCCTCAGGATTAATAGATGCATCCTCTCTCCTCAAAGTGATTGCCCCTCTCCTTGTATCGCTCAATGGTCTTTCAAAAGATGTAGTAATACCTTTGCGAAATTCATCATAGCGTGAGCTGGCCTCTTCTGTCACCCATCTGTAGATGACCTTATCATAGAGAGAAATATTAAAGGAAGTGTTCTTTTTATCAATCCAGGGCTTATAGTATCCAAGTTCATAACTGCGTTTGCTGGTGTACCCTCCAACCTCCCAGAGAAAATGAATCCCCTCTGCCATACCCCTGAAGTTGTTCTCCACTACTTCTGCCCTCCCCACCAATCCCTGCTGGGCACTGTAGCCCAAACCCACCATTACCTGCCCAGTTTTCGTTTCAGTGATATCAAATATAACATTGATATTGTCCTCCGTCGCTCCCGGCTGAAGGTCTATAACAACATTTTCAAAAAGTCCCAGGTCAAATATCCTTTTTCTATCATCTGCTAAGGCGTTTATATTGAGTAAATCTCCCTTCTTACTTCTAATGAATCTTTCCACCACCACTGGTTTTGTTTTCTTTAACCCCTTGATAATTATATCACCTATTTTCATTTCCGTGACATGCAGGATAAGGGTGCCATCTGGTGTCATTTCGGGCTCACGAGTGAAAACTGCTATATATCCCTTCTCCCTGTAGCGATTTACTATGTTGTCAAGGTCACTGCGAAGTGTATTCAGGTTCAACACCTGGTTCT
>JACIXQ010000133.1:0-2784 GCA_014360465.1 bacterium | reverse complement strand
CCCGTCTTCAACCAGGAGAGAACCTCCTTGGGGGTAAAAACAGTTACCCCATCAACTTTTATATCTTTTATAAATGGATTCTCCAAAACTATGAAGGTAACAACGAAACCCTTGGGGGTCTCCTCTTTAACTGCTTTAACCTGATAGAAATATCCCATTTGGCTGATAGCCTTTTCATCGTTCGCGAGCTTTTGCTCATTCAATTCCTCACCCACCTTCGTTGAGATAACCCCTAAAATCGCTTCTTTAGAGATATGCTCATTGCCGACTACCCTTATCTCCGCCACAGGAGCTGAGTAAAGCCAGGCTGATAACAGAACCAAGTAGAGAAAACCGACAAGAGTACGCATCTATATTTTTGACCTCCTTATTTATTTATATATGGTTCTAACAATTCTCTCAACATTTTTCTCGCTCTGTGTAATCGCACTCTGATAGCTTGTTCGTTTACTCCTAACATATTCGCCATCTCTTCATAAGAAAAACCCTGTAAGTCGTGAAGAACAATGACTTCCCTGTAGGGAAGTGGGAGGGCTTCGAGTGCTTGTTGAATCGCTTCCTGAAGATTTTTCCCTTCAAATAGGAGATTTGGCGCCGTGGATTCATCCGGCACTTCCATTTCCAATTCTTCACCCTCTTCCGTTTCCAACTTTTGGTCGAGGGAAAGAACCCTACTTTTTTTCCTTTCCCAAGCTAATTTTGTTCTGCAAAGGTTAAGAGCTATCTGGTATATCCAAGTATATAGACTGGATTGCCCGCGGAAAGTTCGTAGCCCTTTGTAAACCCTTAAAAATGTCTCCTGAGTCAAATCGGCAGCTTCATCGTAATTTCCTACCATTCTATATATCATATTAAAGATTTTTCGTTCGTATTTATCCAATATCTCCTCAAATATCCTATCGTATTCCTGCTTGCTTAGCTTAGAATAATCCATCCTCAAAACCTCAAGCTTCCTTCTATCCCCCATATTTTTCTTTTCAGCTCATCTACGCTATAAGTAAGATACAAATCTCCCCCAATATTCCATTCTAAACCAACAGTGTACCTATTTTTAGGACCACTAAGCCAACGGGAATACACGAGGTAAGTTTTAGGCAGGATACCTTCTTTCAACCTTAATACTGGATACCCTTCCACACCGTATTCAAAGGAAATCTCTTCTAAACCTGTCACCTCAGCTAAAGAGAACTCCAAGGGAGCAAGGATGGTAGTCCCCACACCGATAGCAAACGCATTTGCAAGTTCACTTTTGAAGAATTTCTCTGGGTCACTTGCGAATTCCTGCGGGATGAACATAGCGAGTATGGTATTTTGTGGCAAAGGAGGAGAACTCGCGAACCTTATCTGCAAATTATCGTAGGGACCGTTGATATAAGCAGTTATCTTATAACCTCTTAGTGAAGTTTCAGCTCGGGCAAAAACATTTAAACTCAAGGTTTTTCCAATATAAGCAACATCAACGGAAGCTTCCTGCAATCTGAAGATGTAATTGGCTATCCTCACTAGCCCACTACGAGAAGAGAAATGCCCCTGCATAGCTGGATTTACAAGGGAACCTATCAGTGTCAACCTACCCTGGGTAAGAACATTAGAACCAGAAGATGTGAACCAACAATTCTTTCCGAGGTTCACATTGAGTAAAAATGCAGGGTTAACCACTGGTGTCCTTTTTACTTTACTTACTTTCGGAGAAATAGTATAAGAGGAGAGGTCTAATCGAGCATTTGAGAGAGTGAGATTACCGATTACAATGAGATTTCTTAAATTCCCATTGATGTTAACGAAACCGTTCAATGCTCCCTGAAATTTCTCTCCATAAGAAGAAAGATTCCTTTCTTTAATGCCCGCATTGTTTAATCTCGCTAAGGTTTCAAATCTGAATCCCTCTCCCAAATAGATATTTCCGTTCATATCAACACTTCCCTCCCCCAACTGGAAGGAGGCGCGTTCAAAAGTTGCTTTGTTTTCCTGTAGAACAAGTTTGACATTTATATTTTTTAGATAATCTTCAAAGCCTATAGGTTTCACATATCCGTTTTCAAAATTAACATATCCGGATGCATCGGGAGCGCTAATAGTTCCTTTTACAACGATTTGTCCCGAAGATTCTCCAGTAAACTCTTCAAATATGGGAATAAATTTGCCCAGAAAACCAATATTTTGTTTCTCCCAGCTAATTTTCAGAGATATCGGCTTGTCTTTCTTTAGAATTAAAGATTTCCCCACTGGTAAAGTTGCTTCACCGATAATTTGCTTTCCCCCCTTAAAGAAGCGAATACTTTTAATATCAAAATCATCACTTCGCCACTCACCAATAATGTCAATATTGTCTAATCTTTCACCATTTACCAGAAGTTGATTACTTTTTAAAGCAAAAGCACAAACCTGGTTGGATATATTACCTTTTCCGCTAAGCTCAATATCTGCTTTGCCCGTGGATTTAAGTTTGGGGTAAAAAGAGGAAAATAGAGAAAAGGGAAAATTCTTCAAGGAAAATAAATAGTTTAAATTTTTACCTTTTAAATCTATCTCCGCCTTTCCATCTAATTGGAAATCTTCCTTTGAACCTTTAAGCCCTTCTACAACCAATTTCTTGCCATCAAGTGAATATCTTCCTTCCATCTCCGTGAGCTCTATGAACTCATCACCGATATTTTTACAGCGGAAATCTCCGACAAGTTTAGGATTGTCCACTCGTCCACTTATCCGCAATACCGTCGACAAATTACCTTTTATATGAGAAAAAATTTGGGAGAGCATCTCAGCAAGGCTAATGGGTAGGTC
>JACIXQ010000132.1 GCA_014360465.1 bacterium | reverse complement strand
AGTAAGGCGAACTAACTCTATTTAATCTCGGGATTGACTTGCTGGAAGCGAAGGAAAGGGATAAAACGATTGCTTAAAAGTTATTTCGCACCAAATCTATTGTTTTATGTAACAGTGCCTTTTCAGGGGAAGACACAACCCTATCTTATCAGTAGATTCCCAAGAATTTTCTGGGCAGGCAAAAGGGAAAGCTTAATATTTGTCATCGCCCCGAAAGATAAAGCGAATGTACTCAAAAGATTGGTCCCACCATTAGCTTTAGAAAAGGGGAAAGCATTAGTCAAGCTTCTGGAGGAAGAAGATGAAATATGGAGGGGTTTTGATAAATATGAAGCCAAGAAGGAGAAGGCGAAAGCTTGTTTTAATAAACGGAAGAAATTAGCTGAAGATTTCCCAAACTGGGCATTTGCCAATTACCTTATAGGATATCCCCTATTTATGACAGGGGAAAGGGAAGAGGGGCTTAAATATCTTAAAAAAGCCGTCCAATTGGAACCCTCGGCTTTCTATCATATTGCTCTCGCCAGCGCCTATGCGACCGTAGGGGATAGAGAGAATGCTCTTGAGGAGATAAAAAAAGTGCAAGGGAGAGGGAAATGGTGTAAGCCTTGCCTGTGTCTTTCTTCAAGTGTATCTATTGTCCAAGGAGGGGAAATGGAAAGAAGCGGAGGAATTGATAAGAAGCATTAGAGGGAATATTTCCGAGAATGACCCTTTAAAGAGAAACCTTGGCTTAATGCACGCTTTCCTCAAATTTGAGGAGGGAAAGCCTGATGAAGGATTGAAAGAACTTGAGAATTTAAAACGAGGCTTTGCTGAACCTTCTTATGAAGCATACCTTTTCCGTCTATATTTCAAACTGGGCAATTATAAAAAGGCTGAAGAATTACTTAAAGTTTCCAAGGTTGAAATGGATATGTTCAAGCCTGAATCAGAGCTCTTATTCTTAAGAACTCCAGAGGAAAAGATAAAGGTTTTGAAGAGCCTTAGCAAAAGATATTTTGTTTCAAAGCGCTTGATATTCGCCTATCTGGAAGTTAAGAAATGGAAAGAAGCGGAGAAATTGCTGCTATCTGATAAATATCTTGATTTGAAATGGATTCTCGCCATCCCTCCTGTATATGTAGTCTTTGGAGCCCCGATAAGCTTTTCTGAGGCGAGTGAAATTCTCACAGCAAAGGGGATTATTGAGTATCGAAAAGGGAATAAAGAAAAAGCTAAAGAGCTTTTTGAGGAAGCGTTGAGATATGCGGAGCAACCTCTTAGTTTATTTTCTCCTCTTTACGCCGAGTCTCTTCTTACGCCAAAAGCTTACTTGGGTATGATATACTACGAGATGGGGAAGGAAGCAATGGCTCGTCAGTATCTTGAGGATGCCTTTTCCAAAAATGTTCCTTTCTTTGGAGATGAGGAAGCGAAAAAGGTAGCCGAGAAATTATCTTTAGTGGTCAGGAGGAAGTAAGGGGAGTGATACTTTAAAATGGTGCCGAGGGGGGGAGTCGAACCCCCACGAGCGGTGAAACTCACCTGATTTTGAGTCAGGCGCGTCTGCCAGTTCCGCCACCTCGGCGTTTTACTACTTAAATTGTATCATATTTGATAGAGCAAGTCAACCTTCCGCTTTTCTCAAAATGAATTATGTACAATTTTATACTTGTCACGCTCTTATATCGCACGCTCTTGAATAATAGGAGAAAGTTCCTTATCTTTTGAAGATAGGGAAAATACAAAAGCAATCCCTGCAGCAAAAATGTTAAAAAATTTTTATTAATTCTTACCGCTAAATGGCTATGAAGTTTGGGTATTCTCGTCTCTATTGCAAGAAAGATGCTCCCAATTAGATGGAGATTTTGGGAAGCGAGTAAGAAAGACAAGCTTTCAAATCACTTTATTTTTGAAAAAAGACGCCTTCCGCTTTATGACGAGAGCATTTTATCTTGATTTATATTCATATCTCATCCCCTCAAATACTCCGACAGCTTCCCATTTCTCGTTAATGGGAAACCACCAATGGTCACCTTCAAAAGGAATCCTTATATCATTTAAAGGCATCTCTTCGCCATAACCTCTCAATACAAGCTCCATATCCTTGCTTTCAAAGTATAAAAGAGATATCTGTTGGCTGTTGGGATTATCTGCATCGTAGAAAATCTTTTCCGAATTTATCACTTTACCATTGGTCGTTTCCAATCTTATCTGATACCATCCACCTTCCAGAACAGGATAGTCAGCCTGGAAATGCTTGGGATTTGCTGGCGATGGATACCAGAGCCAACCCTCTTGGAACTCACCATTCGGTTGTGTAACAGGGACGACACCGGACGGCATACGATTGCCTTCCTTGGGCAGGAATTCCTTCAGAATTTTTCCTTCTCTCAGAACGACTACTCTTTTTAAGTTTCCTTGGGAGGATGTGGCTATTATGTGAAGGAAGAAGTCTTTTCTCAACTCCACCATTCTATTGAAATTCCCAATTTCCATACATATTAAGCTTGCTTTTGAAGGTCTATAATTGGGCTCGCGGAAATAGATGGCGCTTGTTATAGCCCAGTTCCCCTTAGCATCCTCAACCCTTGCAACATACCAGGCGTTCTGAGCTTCCTCAATATTCCATCGGTAAATCGTTGAGAAGGGAGAGGATTGGGGCTTAATTTCCGATTTCATAAGGTCAACGAATATTTTTCCATTCCTGATTATCTCCACATTTTTCAAAGGGTAAAGATGGTGGATTTCTAATCTGCACTCAAACTTTTTGCCCCTTTTAGGCGTTATTTCTTCTCCCACTTCTTTTCCATCTATTGAGAAGAATGGAAAAAGAGGTCCACCATTTGTAGCAAAGGTTTTGCCATTGCGAATAGCCTCAACTATTGCCTTGTAATCAAGTTTTCCTGATTTTGCATAGACCCTCCTTGCCCCAGGGGGAATGGTGTTCTGTCTTAGAAGCACAGCATCTGTTGAGCCTGATACCGCTACCTTGTTGCCGAGATTGAGCATTGCGAACCAGACAAGCTCCTCCACTCTATTTGAAATATCAAATGCATCGGCGCATTTCCCCAAAATGGCATCTGAAAGGCTTTCCGTTGCTCCCATCCAATGAAGCCTTGGAATGGGTGAAGTATGGGTGTATATCACGGCTCCTCCCAAAGAATGCACTATGTCGCAGAGTTTCTGAAAGGGAAGCACGCTCTTATTAATCTTCTCAATTTCTCCCCAGGGGATGGGCTTTTCTATACCTGGCGTGTTCGCATGCCCAGTGAAAATCCCTGTGTGAACCTCGTTTGCGGCACGGAAGAGAAAATCGTTCCTGCTCAGCTTCTCTTCAAAGCCCCATTGCCCATCTGATTCAGTGATGTAGTCAAGTCCTTCCGCCCTTGCTTGCAATGCGGTATATACCTCGTCAACATTTATTTCCCCAGATGGGTCGTGCCTCGTATGTAGATGATTATCTCCACAAAACCACCCTTTTTCCTCAGGGGAATACCATCGCACGATTTGAGCAATAATATGTAGTTTCTTTCCCTCTTTTACTGGGACAACGATCTCAAGAGGTATGAAGTTGGGACCCGAGTGGATGCTGATTTTCGTATTTCCCGGAGAAAGCAAGAGGGAAAACTTCCCTTCTATATAGAATCTCCCATCAGAATAAAGACCGCGTCCCGATGCATCCACTTTTTTGCCATCGTTTGTTTCAACTACCACCCTCGCTGGAAGATACCTCATTTGTTTGCCTTGTATTGAATCCGCATCTAAGCTCTCTATTTCTAAGATACCCTTATCCTTTTCCCCGATTTCTTCTTCACTTATGATTTTGTATTTGCTGGAAAGCTTGGAGATATTATCCGATAGCGACGAAACGCAACAAAAAGTTATGAAAACAAGAAGAAAGAACATCTGAGTCAAGGAGAAATCACCTCTTTTAACCAATTCATTTTCCGGTTCCCACGATTTCTAAAATTGCTATTTCAGGAGGGGAGAAAAAGCGGAG
>JACIXQ010000131.1 GCA_014360465.1 bacterium | reverse complement strand
AACATATCGCCAGCCCGTTGTTTCTCTATCTATATTTTCTTTCCTCTCCAGAGTTGTGCCGTTAAGCTTGATGCTCCGTGGTATGGGCAAGCCGGCGATTGTGAGGTAGGAATTAGGGAGGTCGCCTTTTTCCGTCTCAATTGTGATCCTGCTTTCCTTGATGCTTGCCTGGAACCTCGTTCCGCTTGTTATGTGCACCTTGCCTTTCTGGGAGTCAAGCACTTTGAAATGGATGTCAAGAGGGTCGCCGGAGAGGTAGAAGAGGTTCCTTAGGATGAGTATGGGAGCGAGCCAGGGGGCTGCGGGATTGTTGGGGATTAGCTCATAGGAATCGGGATACAACCCTTTGTAGATGCCCTCAGTCGCCTGTTGCTCCATTCCAGATTGGAGGACGAGGTCGGCTATATCCTTCCAAGGGAATGAGTCGTCATATTTGGCGAGAAGGCGGAGGGAATGGGCATAGGCGAGCCCGTTCCATTGCACGGGGCGGGCAAACCAGGGGAGGACAAAGAATGTGGCTCCGAAAATCGGTATCGTCGCCCCCTGCATAACAGTTGGTCTATCGGGCGCCTTCCAGAGATATACGAAAGGAATACCAGCTAAAGCCATCTGCTTTGCCCTTTCCAGATAATGCTTGTCCTTGGTTATTTCGTAGGCATAGAGGTAGGGAGGAATGGCTACAGCGGAGGCGTAGATATCGGGAGCGTGAAGGGGGCATTCCCAGGTTTGGGCGCCAGCGGGGATGTAGAACCTGTCCATAAACTTCAAGGCGAGCAAGCCTTTCTTAAGCGCTTCTTCGTCACCCGATATAAGAGCCCAGCGAAGTATGCTCTCAGCGGGAGGGGCGCATATCCCTATCTCGGTTTCCCCTTCCTTGCCAAGATTTTTTCTATTTTCATCCGGGTGAAATACCCAGGAGCCATCCTCACCTTGGCTCTTCATATTGTCGTAGGCAGAGGAGCGAGCATTTCTCAATGCTTCCTCTAATTCGCCAAGGCGGAAGGCTACCTCAATAGAACTTGCTGGACGGGCTTTGGCAAGGGTTCTCTTCGCCAGCGAGAGCGCTTTTTCCTTCAGACCAGCATTTCCGATATAATTAGCCATCTTCAAAAGGGAGTGGATAACATTCACATCAAGCTGGTGAGGAACGCCGGTCCAGGGTAGCCAGCCGAAAGCCTCTTCGCTCCAGATGACATCGGTATAGCAGGTGGCACAGAGCTCCATCTCCTCCTCAATGGAACGAGGAAGCTTGGGCTTAGGAAAGCCGAAAGCCTTCTTCCATTCCTTTATAGAAACAAGCACATCTTCTCCTAAATTTAGAGATAACCTACAGGTAAGGGAAAGTGATTTACCCGCTTTCGCTGGATAGGGAGGTTCAGCCCTCAGGGCATTTTCCTCCACAAATTTGGGAATGGAAGGCAGGAAAAGGCTCATAAGGTGGTTGGAGCCGCCTTCTATGAAGTTGGGTGAGGCGAAAAGGGCAGAAGGGAAGGGATTTTCCCCATCCCATTTCTGATTTTCATCCCATAAAAGGGAAATCGTGCAGTCGGGAGAGGAGATAGCCATAAGCGGGATGGTGATTTTGTAGGGGTGAGGAGCCCAGCGGTCGGAAGCGGGAGGATTAGCGTCCCTTGTTGAAGAGGAGCGTTCCTCGTCCTTGAGAAACTCAAGTCCAGGGAAAAGGGCATATTTCTTCAGCTCTCCGAAGCTTCTCTCCCCGACATAAATGCGGGGGAAGCGAATGCTTGCAAGTGGGACATCCTTCGTTGGAGTGCAATTCAGTGATAGAACGAACTGCTGAGTGGAGAAATCCACCCTATATCTTACTTCAAAATCCCAGTCAACTTGGCAATTTATTCTCCCACGAAAGACGATGCCGCTTCTTGACTTCCTATAATCTTTTGTAAAAACCTCTGCTTGGGCACTTTCTGTTTCCAAAGAGAAAAGGGAAGGGATGAGGGCAACATCCTGCCATTTTTCGCCCTTCTTCAACTGGAGAAGGGCTGTTCCATAGCCCTGAGGAGTGGAAGGGAAGAAAAGGCGAGCGTTGGGAAGTTCTATTGAAATTCCCTTCTTATGTAAATCCTCCGCTACAACGAGCTGGCATTCGCTTGACGAGCTTATGTTTCCCGCCTGTAAAGATATTTTGATGGGATAAAGCCCAGCTTTATTGACCTGCGGTAGCTCCAAGCTGAGTTTTTTCTCCTCGCCTATCTTCAAGGCGGGAAGCATCATCTCGGATTCAGTATTCCGGAACAATACCCTGATGATTCCCTCTTCCGAATCTTTTCTACCCTCGTTCTTAATGAGTATGTTTAGTCTCGGCTTTTCACCGACGAGATAGAGCGGTCTGTTGGTGGAGGCAAAGCTTACGAGGCGAGGAGCGAGCTCATATTTAGCTGGTAGCAGGGTTATTTCTCTAACGATGAGATGTCCAGCTCCCGCTACTCCGCTCTCGTTTATCCGGGGAGCGATAAGGACTTTCTCCACATTGATGAAGGGTAGGTAATCGTATTTTATCGTCGCTGTATGCCACTTGCCGTCCCCGATATTCTCCTTGGGTATGATGAATTTAGCCCTTCCTGGTGAGGTTTCCCTGCCATTTTTATCCAGGGGAATGACGAACACAGCGAGGTTATCCTGACCTTCCGATGAGATGGCTTTGTATTGGAACTTAACTTCCCCTTTGAGCACATCAAAAGAGTTGGAATTAACGATAGCCGAGCTAATGCCGAAGCTTCGCATTTCAATTGTTGAGTCCGAGATATTGATGATGACATCTTTGCCAAGTTCGCCCCGATGAGCACCTGGAGCCCAGCTGAAGTTGACGATGCCGACACCCCAGGATTGCTGGTCAGCGGAAAATGCTAATAGAGAAAGCAAGAGTATTAAGAGTAGCCAGTTAAGGGACATCGCAAATCCCTCCTTTGTCATAATTTCACTTTCATATGATAAAGTTTATGTGAGCCATCTACAACGGTGAATTCATAATAAAGGTAAAGGATATCCCCGAGGATGAATGAGGAGATATAGCGCATTGAGTTGCTTGCATAAGGGGATGTGAAGAGAGGGTAGCCAAGCCTTTAGAAATTAAGAAGGTCGAAGGAGTAAGCGAGGCTTGCCTTTTCCTCAGTGCTTTGTTCGGGGAACTCCCTTCCATCCCAAAAAGCGAGGAAGATGGGAGGTAAGTAGGCGATAGAGGTTATCCGGGCGCAATTTGCGTCCCAGCCTTTGCCAGGGGATAGGACCTCTTTTACCCACTGGAAATTTTCCCCGTCATCGCTTATCAAAAGGGCAGTCCTTTCGTCCCATTTGGGGCTTTTCGGACTGAAGCAAACGAAAAGATGGAGCTTGTTGCCTACAATACAGGCGAAGGGGTCCTTAATTGAGGCTACGGTGTAATCCTCTGGTTCAAGGACGCGCTTTCGCCTCTCAACTTTGAAGTTGCCTGGGCTTTCCGCTTTCAGGAGGTCAACTTTCCATCGCTTGTCGTTGGAATCCTCGTACGATATGTAGAATAACCAGTTGCCATCAGAATCCTTAAGCAGGGATGTTCCCTCAATTGAATTGGCATTCAGAAGCTCTTTTCGGACAGACCAGATTTCCCTGAAATGAACGCCATCCTCGCTTTCTCCGATTATACATCTATAGCCTCTTTCCTTTGGCGAGCGGAGCCTATAGGAAAGATAGAACTTATTAGAAACAGGGTCGTAAAGCGAGCTGGGAGCACCTGCCCAGTAGCCTTTCCCGCTTCCTTCCGGGGAGGCTACTGTAATTCCCTCGCCGGGGTCGAACCTCGGGAGGACACCGAACCAGCGAAGTTCGCTACCTAAATTCATTCTCAGCCCTCCTTTTCTTTTTTATTTTTGCCCATAGATTAATACGAAGCCACCTTCTCCATAGCCCTCTTTGGGAGCTTCAATTTGCTTTAACTCGGTGGGATTCCCGAAAAGTGTTTGGAGGGTTATGATGTTTTTGAAACCCAATTACTGA
>JACIXQ010000130.1 GCA_014360465.1 bacterium | reverse complement strand
TAAAATTGTCATTTGTGGTTACAACGCAAGGGGCGATGAAGACATAATCTTCTATCGTTGTTAGGGCACATATATAGGCAAGAGATTGAAGCTTGACAAAATTCCCTATTTTAACATCGTTATCTATCACGACACCTCTTCCCACTATTACATAGTCCCCGATTTGGCAATTTTCCCTAATTGAAGCGAGGTCTGCCACCATCGTCCTTTCCCCAATGATGGTTCCCGAGTAGATAATCGCCGAGGTGCCGATAATACAATATGGACCTATTCGAGTAGGTGGAAGGGGAGCTTCTATTTTGACTGTCGAAGTGGGCGCAGGAGTAGGTCGTTTTCCGATTACCACATTATCACCGATTTGGGTGTGGTTTCCGATGACACAACCAGGGTATATTATCACATTATTACCAATTTGCACTCCCTCTTCGAGCACAACATCGTCCATGACGATTACATTCTCTCCCATTACTACTTTGTCGCCAATTTTTGCCTTATCGCTTATATAGTTCATTTCAAAATCCTCCTTTTTTAAGGGAATCCTGCGCAGCTTCTAATACTTGCAACACTTTCAGACCCTCCTCGCCATCTGTACGTGGCGCTTGCCTTGTTTTTATACAACGCACGAATTCCAGACATTCTTCCTTTAAGGGTTCCACCTGAGGGAGGTAGGGAGAATGAATATCTCCGTAGCGAGGGATAAAGGGGGGGGCCAAAAAGAAAGAGTTTGCATCTATTGAATGCTCGTAAACTTTCAATTTTTCAAAAGATTCAACATCATCAAAAATGAGCATTTTCTTATCGCCAACCAAGAGTACCTGTCTTAACTTGTGAGGTGCCAACCAGCTAACTTGGATATCAGCCATCACGCCTGATGGGAAACGAATGTGGACCATCACGATATCCTCTATGTTTTCTTGCAAGAAGCAACCGCCTCGCGCCCAAATATCTGATGGGGTTTCCTGGCAAAGGAAAAGAAGCATAGAGATATCGTGAGGAGCAAGAGACCAGAGGACATTCTCGTCCGAGCGCACCCTTCCCAAACTTAGGCGCTGGAAAAATAAATAGAAAAGGGAACCGAGTTCACCTTTATCCAGCATTTCCTTCATCTTCAATACTGCGGGATGGTAGAGCATAAGATGTCCAACCATTAAAATCCTATCCTTTGCCTTTGCCAGATTGACCAATTCTTGCCCTTCTTTATATGAAAGAGCGAGGGGTTTCTCAACGAAGACATCCTTCCCTGCCTCAAGGGAGAGCTTCGCCAGCTCGTAATGGGTTTTAGCAGGCGTAGCGATGAGGATGCCCTGCACATCTGGGTCTTTGAGGGCGATTTCAATATCGCCACTAACGATAGCGTTAGGATAACGAGCTTTAGCCCTCTGCCTGTTTTCTTCCTTTGCGTCTATGATGTAAGCGAGCACTGCATCTTTTATCTCGCTTACGACACGCGCCAAATTAGGTCCCCAATATCCGAATCCCAAAAGTCCTAATCTTATCCTATTATCGGTATGATTGGCTCTTGCCATAGCTAAAATTATAAATATTGCACCTCCTATTGACAGAATAAATAATGGTCGTCTTAATTTAGGAAAAAGTATACTCTCTTGAGAGCAAACAAGCAATAATAAAAGTGGCAAGAAGGTACATATAAGCTCCGAAGAAAGACGCTCTAAATTAATGAATTATCTACGCTTCTACATTTGCTATTTAGGAGTGTTAAACATATCCATTTGACCTTTTCAGTTTAGTGATTTTAATAAGAAATAGAGATGAGCGTTTCTGAAAGAAGGATCCCCAAGACGATGAGCACGCAACATCCCGATAATGCGCAGATGCCCCCTTTCACCACGGGTGAGGTATTCTCTGGAGAGGAAGAAATAGTGGAGGCTTTCTATGCTTACAAGGAGCTTGGATGCCAAGAACAAATGTGGGATTGGGAGGGCAAAGAGGTAGACCCTTTAGTTGTCGAGAAATTGCTCGGGAGATATGAGGAATTCTTTCGGATCAATCCCTTGGGTAAAAAGGTTTACCTCACACCTCGCGTTCCGAATCCGTTCGTTGAGCCATTGGATGGTGCCCGTTTGCCCCAGATACTTCATAACATAGTTTACTCCTCCCTAATAGCGAAAGCTTTCTATGGCGAAGAGGTTACGCCAGTTTTCGAAATCATCTTACCGATGACAACATCGGTTGAAGAACTGAATAGGTTGGAGGGTTATTATCGCAACATAGTTGCGGGACAGGAAGATATGAGAGCTTTTCCCGGTGATACTCTGACGCTTCGCGACTGGCTCGGTCAGTTCTCGCCGCGGCAAATAATGGTCATCCCCCTATTTGAGGATAAAGATTCACTACTCAATTGTGATAAAATAGTTGAGGAATATATAAGAGATAAGAAGCTTGATTATCAACGTGTTTTCCTCGGGCGCTCCGATCCTGCCTTGAACTACAGCACCTTGGCAAGCGTTCTTTTCCTCAATGTCGCCCTTCAACGCCTATATCGGCTTCAGAAAAGGAGCAAAATCCCCATTTTCCCGATACTTGGCGTGGGTTCTGCGCCCTTTCGAGGAAATTTCAAACCGACTAATGTTGAGAGTATGTTGAGAGGATACGCCTTCTGCCATACCTTTACATTACAATCCTCTTTCAAATACGATTGGCCTGAGGAAATCGTTCGCAAAGCGGTGAGAAAGATAAATTTGGCGAAGAGAAGAGACCCACTGGTCGTTGATGAGGAAAAGAGTATTGAACTTGGAGAAAAAGCCGTAAAAGCATATCAAGCCCAAATTCCGGAGCTTGTCCCTTTAATTGAGGCAGTTGCTCCCTTCGTGCCAAGAAGGCGATTGAGAAAACTCCATTTCGGACTCTTCGGCTACGCAAGGGGAGTGAACAATATAAAGCTCCCAAGAGCGATAGGCTTTTGTGCAAGTTTGTATTCCATTGGTTTGCCACCTGAATTGCTCGGTTTGCATTGCTTGAATAAGGAGGATTTAGCAATTATTCGTGAGAACTATCCTTGGGATAACTTTATAGAAGACCTCCGGGATGCGCTGGTCTTTTTTAATCCAAAGGTTCTATCTTTGCTTTCTCCCAAAATGAGGGACGAGATAAATGAAGCGCTGAAAATAGTGGATTTCCAAATAAATGAACAGCATAAGGAGATTACCTCACAAATAATAGAAAGAATCAAAAACGGAAGGAAAGACGAGGAATTCACTGATTTAATAGTTAAAGCGGCTCACATAAGGAGGTTCCTCGGTTAATAAATTATCCTTTCCCGAACTGTGACCGTGCCAAACAGCCGACTAAATTATTTCTTAGACGAATAGGCTTTTTCTATCTCTTGTTTGATGACCGCCTCAATATCTTCTCGGGTATAACCAAATTCTGTTTTTGCTCCCTGGGGAGCTAAGGGTCCATGGAGTTCAATTGTCCTGTTTCCAATTTGGAATTTCTGTTTGCCATTAATCACTACGCCAAGACAGGTTACAGCGCCGGGAGGTGGGGATGCGGTAAACTTCACATAAACCTTATCACCGTATTTCTGGGCTATGTCCTGAGCGATTTTTAAAAGCTCGGGATTATGGCAAGCAAAAGGTGGGGCAACGAATTCCGCGACTACCTTTGCCTGAGGATTTCCCAAAGGTTTCGGCATTTGCTCAAGAGAGATATGTCCTTTAGTCATAAGTTCAATAGCTTTCTGCCTTTTAGCTTCCAAGAATACAAATTTCCCCCATCTCCACCAGACAAGCCCGGCTACTATGACAAGTATGAGCAAGACGATTAATAATATGCGTAATCTCAACACGGTTCACCTCCGTAATTATCTTAAAAAATCGGAGGTAGTTGTCAAGGCTGTTGACTTTCCCTTCTTTCTCGGCAAAATTTAAACAGGATGAATTTTCCGAAACGGACCATATCTGGGAAAGACTCATTGGTAATTGCGATACTAATTGCGACGCTCCTATCGTTCTTCCTCCTTCTTCTGTATTCTTTTTTATCAAATATTTACTTT
>JACIXQ010000013.1:375-42728 GCA_014360465.1 bacterium | reverse complement strand
TATTGCACGTTTGCCCTCAAGGGAGTATACTTCTTTCGGAATAGAGGCAATCATCTTCTTACACCTCCTTTTAGAAGGTTTGTTATAGGAATAAATTGTAGGGGATGATTGCCTCTTGTCATCATCATTATTGAGGAAACTACCCCTTTTCGAGTAAATTATTTTTGAGGAAGAGCGAGTTATTGACAAATAGGAGATACATATCCTATACTTATGATAGCGCAGGAAGGCGAGTGCAGATGACCGACTATTTTGGCGGTCAGACAACTTATTCTTATGACGCCCTGAGGCGTCTGGTATCTATCGTCAATCCCTATGGCGAAATGACGACATTCCAATACGATGCCAATTCAAGGCTCATCAGGAAGAACCTATCAAATGGAACTTTGATAACCTACGCCAACTATACCTATTATTCAATGGGCAATATTCTCCAATCCTCTGGAACAATCGCAAATCCCTTCCTCTATGTTGGAGAATTAGGCTACTACGCAGATGGAGACGCTGGAATGTAATTGTTGACGCAGAGATGGTATAATGCAGTTGTTGGAAGGTTTGTTGTGAGGGACCCAGTGAGGTTCCGAGGGAGGTCCAGTATTTTGGATTTATATCCTTATTGCCAAAATAATCCGCAGAATATGGTTGACCCTGAAGGCACAAGTAGCTGGCAGAAGTTGTGGGGTTTTCCTTTTGTAGCAATGGGTGGTTATGGGATGGTTATAGGTTTTCTTGTTTCCGATTGTGGCTTTCCTGTAGATCGGCACCTTCATTGGAGACCTGAATTTTTAGAGTGTGCCTGTCTGGAACTGAAGGAAGCTTACAAAGACTTAAGATGCATGGGGGAACCAGGCCCTATTACAAGCTTTCGCGGTATCTGCCCCGATAGGGATTGTTGAAGCCCTATATGATTTTATGTCTTGCGATAAACTTTATGGTGAGATAAAACAATAGGTGAGAATTTGTGATGTTATCAACAATTAAACTTCAAAAGAAAAAGACATTTTTCAAGCGTTGCAAAGCTTATTTTTGGGATTGTTTCGGCCTGTGGGGAATAAATTTAGTTGTAGCAGCGTTGTGGGAGATGCCATATAAGTTTTTCAAAGATTCTGTTATCATACATTTCCTCTTCAATCCTTTTCCCTTGCCTTCTTTGCTTGATCAACCTTCTCTTGCTTGGTATAAATGGATAGTAGGAATTTGCGGAGTTGGATTTATTGGAGGATTTTTTAACACCATTAGGCATAATTGTCGCTGCGAGTTATTATACTGTCTCCTGGTACAAGTGGGGAGCTACCTGGGGACAATTTCTATCTGGACTTCGTGTAGTGAGTATCGAAGGGAAGCCTTTAAGCTTTCAGCGTTCCTTGCTTCGCTATATAGGATGTTTGTTTTCGGCTTTGGTTCTCGGTCTTGGATTTCTTTGGATATTAATTGATAAGAGGGGACAAGGTTGGCACGATAAGATAGCTTCTACAGCTGTTTTGCCAATAGAGGTTTTTCAAGTTTCGGGTAAGATGTAGAAAAGTAGCCGGAGTATGGAAAGAACTAACACCCTATGACCACGGGGGAAACAATTCTCCAATACCGCAGGCGGAGCAACCATTGACCACTATTTTGACGGTGATGATTTGATTATAAAAGCACGAAAGACGAATATCTGGCATATTACACTTGAGGTCAAGGACTCATATCTACAAGGCTTTTGGGCAATATTCATCCATTCCACTCCTTTTATCACAATATATAATCCCTATTAGGTAAGTATTGGATTTCCACTGTCTGTGTAATGCCTCTGTTTAAGTTCCTCGCTTAACCTTATACCTTTTTACTTTCAACAACTGGTTTGGGTTCCTTTGTTGGTTAGGGGACGAGGAAGTTATGATGATGACAAGGTGTCCGTGGTAGCTTTGTATGAAAAGGGAAGTAAGAGATTTGTCTCCTTTGGGCTACGACCAGCAAGGGGATATCTTTTGCTTTTCCCACTCCATCGTGCGGTATCACATCTCAAAGTGGAGGAGGCAATAAAAGATTTTTTGCCTTTTTGACTTCCTATTTTTTTAGAAAAAATTCATTCAGGGAAGTAAAGGGAGTATAATTAAGAAAATGAAAATAGCGTTTTCGCATTATAGAAGGTCTCTATTCTTTTTGATTGGAATGTCCCTATTTCTTGGTTTCACTCATGGCAACGAGAGCTGGGAAGCTGTCACGGGGAATGTGGATTTTGTGAATGAGGAGTTAGTGCTCTCCAATGCTGTTGTTTTATGGAAAGGGAATGTGTTTTCGGATTTTGTTTTGGAGGTGGAAGTCCAGATTCAGGAGAAAAGGGAGAACGCGGAAGCCTGTATCATTATAGGGGTTGATGAGAGCGCCCATAAGTTCTTCCAGATATATCTTGACCAACCCTCAAATTCACTCCGTGCCATATCTATCGGTTATCCTTACCTTTCTCTTCCCCTTGTCAAAACCCTCCCTTTTAAAGTTGATATGGGAAAATGGTATAGATTGAAAGTTATTAAAAGTGGAAATGAAATTCTCGCTTTTGTAAATGGCAAAAAGGCGCTTCATATTAGGGGAGTGAAATTGGTCGGGAATGGGGTGGGATTGCGGGTAGGTGATGGTAAAAGCGCCTTCAGGAGATTCTCTTTGGTTGAATTGGAAAGGGAGAGAAGATTTGAAATCGGCGATGGAGAACTCAGGATAAAAACGCCTCTTTTTGTAAGGATACTTGAGCCATTGGATATTGAAATCTCTTACAGCGGAAAGGAACCCCTTCGGTTAAGCTTATTGGATAGTAAGGGAAAAATCTATCATACTTCAAAGTTGCGTGCTGGAAAAAGTAGGCTTGATGTCCTGGCTACGGGAGCTTTAGGAACTCACAAACTTAGGATAGAAGATAGGAAAGGGAAGGTGATAAATGTGGATTATGAAGTTGATGCCGAAACTATGATTGAAACAACGAGCGGTCTTTGGGAGGACTTCTACTCCAATTTGAGGGAAACGGTTAAAAGGGACAGGTTCGTTTTCAACATAAATGGCAAACCCGTGGCTATGAACCCAACCTGGCTGAGGGACCATATTCACGAGATGAAGGGCTACAAATGGTGGGAGGAGGACTTACGCTCAGCGCTTGACCATTTTTTAAAAATCCAGCATCCAGAGGGTTTCTTCTACGAGATGATAGTCGCTCCCAATGACCCTCATACAACTTTTGTTGACAAAAAGCACAGGATAATCGACGAGGAAAATAATTTGGCTTATGTCAGACTGGAGATGGAGGCTGACATAGAATACCTTATGGTCGAAGGGGTATACCAAGCGTGGCAGGCAACAGGTGATGATGATTGGTTAAGGTCGGCTCTTCCAAAGCTAATAAAGGGTATGGAATACTGTATGAGCGACCCAAAGAGATGGGACGAGGAGCACAAACTGGTCAAACGAACTTTCAGCATAGATACCTGGGATTTCACTTACGGGTTTCCCAGCGACAACAGGCGGATAGAAGAGGGGATGCCGATGAGCATAATGCATGGGGATAATAGCGGTATGTTCTACGCTTCTCAACTTCTTTCAAGGATGTGCAGGGCACTTGGCGAGGAAAGGGAGGCAGAAAGATGGGAAGCCATAGCAAAGCATTTCAAGGAGCAGACGAATAAAGTATGTTGGAATGGTAAATTCTATACGCATCAGATTCATCTAAACCATCCCGGTGCTCCCGGAGTTAGGGAGGATGAAATCCTCAGCCTGAGCAATACCTACGACATAAACCGTGGACTGCCCGACCATAATCAGGCTGTTAGCATAATAAGGGAATACAAAAGAAGAAGAGAATTGACAAAAGAGGAATACTTCGCCGAATGGTTCAGCATTCATCTTCCTTATCCCGTTTTCAAAGCCCACGAGTGGATGAAGCCGGGCACATACATCAATGGGGGAGTGGCTGGATTCGTGGCTGGCGAGTTGGCTAAAGCCGCTTTCTGGCACGGGGAGGAGTTATATGGATTAGATATCCTGAGAAGGTTGATGGAGAAAGTTAAAGCGGACGGAGAGATTGGTTTTCTTTACACCCCTGATGGTAAGGACCAGGGTGGTGGACCAAAAGGCTGGTCCGCTGCAGCGGTTATATCGGCAATAATTGAGGGATTGGCGGGCATAAGGGACGAGGGGAAGCTTCTTAAGGAAGTGGTTGTCGCGCCACGCTGGGTGATAACGGGCGAGAAAAAGGTCAAGGTGGTTGCGCGCTATGGTCCATCTTCGGCATATGTGGGTTACATATTTTCCCATAATGAAGAAAGAAAAAGCCTGGAGATAGAGCTCTTCTCAAGTGGAACCTTGCCACACTTCCACATACTAATGCCAGCAGGAAGAAAAGTTAGGGAAGTGCGGGTAGATGGAAGAGTAATCCCCTTCAGCGGAAGTAAAGTGGAGCAAAGCTTATACTGCGATTTCTCTCTTAACCAGCCTGTTGAAAAGACAAAAATAGCGATAAAATATGAATAAGGGAGGGATTAGAAATGAAGTTCAAGCTAATCAGTCTTGGAATAATCCTGTTCCTGGGGTTGACCCGCTTATCTGGTGAAGAGGTAACGGGTCCAGTAGAGATTTATGGGACGATTTACAAAAATGTGGATCCGGGACCACCTTTCCAGGAGGCACCTCGCCAGCTTGAGGAATGGCAGATTCCCGCTCCAACAAGGGATGAGGAATCAGCAGGGTTTATCCCTTTCACTCGTCCCGAGCCCTTTGATATCAAACCCTGGAGCCGACCTACCTCAGAGGAAAGGCTTAAGTCATTAAAAGCTTCTGTTGCTAAAGGAGAAATAAGTTCTCTCTGGTTTGCGATTTACGCGCTTGAACCCTTATCATCTATCTCCATTGAGGTCAAACCAACGGTGAAAGGTGTATCGCCAACCGTTGAGGTTCGTTATGTCCATTTTTGGGCACAGAGGACCGATTGGCGGGGACGAACCTATTACATAACTCCGGAGCTTCTCCTACCGATGAGCAACGGTTTCGTCCTCCTTCCCGCTGAAGGAGGGACTTTAAAGCGTAGTCCACTTGATATACCGCAAGGAGAAAGTCGGATTTTCTGGCTTACCATCAGAGCGCCCGAGAACTGCCCAGCAAGGGATTATAAATTTATGCTCGGGATTCGTGCGAAAGGCAAACAGGTGTTTGAATTACCTCTGACCGTTAAGGTCTATCCTTTTAAACTTTCAAAACCGGAGGATAAGCGTTGGCTACTCTACCCGGATGTCTGGTTGTGGGGGCAGGCTTCCGAGGGAAAGGTTCTCACCATTTTGCGAGACATCAAGGAGCATGGGATAGATGGTTTCACGGAACTGCCTTTCGGCAAACTCGATTTGAGCCGACTGAAGGAAGGAATCGTCCAATACGACCCTTCCCCATTATTGAAGTTTAACGAATTGATGTTAAAGGTTGGTTTGAAGGGACCGCACACGATAGGTGCTTGGGTTGAGGGAGAGTGTGCCCAAGTTCTCGGCTTGCAGGTGGACCTCAACAAGGAATGGCCTGAGGAGTTGAAGGAAGCGGTAAAAAAGGTTGCTAAGTGCGTTGTTGATACGCTGAAGCCCCACAAAATAGATTGGCTCTTCTATGGCTGGGACGAGCCAGGTCCGGACAATCTTGCTGCTCTCCAGCAATACCGTTGCTGGCACGAGGCAGGAGCCAAAACATATGTTACCTTTTACGAACGGGCTACATATGAGGTTGCCGGTCAATGGATGACCGCTCCCTGCTTCAGCGTGGGACTAATACATAACCCCGAAACAGCGAAATGGGTGCGGCATCAGTGCGATGTAAGACGGCAGAAATTCTTTTGGTATGGTTCAGGATGCTATCTTGGGCAGGAAGGAAGAATTTTCCCCAACAGATATTTGACCGGTTGGCTCTTCTGGAAGACTAAGGCTGATGCTCAGGTATCCTGGACATTCGTGCGTCCCCACGAGGACCCATTCAATGACTTTGATGGAATGAAAGCTAACAATGTTGAACCAAAGGACCAGTGTATAGTTTATCCCTGGTTCGCTCGCCCCAATGATAGTGCCTCCCTTATAGGGCTTATTCCTACCATTCAATGGGAGGCTATTAGGGAAGGGGTGAATGATTACTGCTATGCCTGGACGCTTAAGCAGATGGTGGAAAAGGTGCGTCAACTTGCAAGTAAGAAAAAGGGTCCCGAGGCGAAACAGCTTAAGGCACTGGCTGATAAGGGTGAGGATACATTGAAGATGATAGAGGAAAGTGTTCCCTGGGGAAACGAGGTTGGAGCGAGGAAATACAGCAATAAGAACTTAGAAGAGGTCCGTGACCTCTTGGGGAAGGAAATAGAACGGCTTGCTCTCGCCTTACAGGGCAAAGATGTTGCTCATACTACTTCCTCCAAAAATATCGTCCTCAATATTCGTTTACTGCCACCCGAGATGACTGATATATCGCGAGAAGTCCCTCTTCCCGTGTTATCCATCCCCTTCCTTAAAACGAAACCCATAATAGACGGAAAAATATCCTCGGAGGAATGGAAGGGTGCTGGTGTTGCAGGTGTCTTCTATAATTCCCAGACAGGGAAACCTATGCCCCCATCTATAGCTACGACGGCGATGATGGGCTATGATGAAACGGCTCTTTATCTGGCGTTCATCTGTAAGGAACCTCATACACAAATGATAAAAGCGGAGAAGTGGCCCAGGGATGCAGATGGTGTATGGCAGAGCGAGGGTATAGAGGTGTTTCTCGCCTCTGCGGATGAGCCCAATCGCTACGCCCATATAATAGTGAATGCCCTCGGTTCTATTTTTGACGAGATAGTTTTTGATACCAAATGGAATCCCGATATTAAAGTGGCAACGAATATTGAACAAGGAAGATGGCTTTGCGAGATTGAGATATCCTGGAGTGCTCTGCCCTTTGGAAAAACTCCTAACCTCCGCCTCAACCTTTGTAGAAACCATAATCTTATAGGTGAAGGGGTTGATTACTGGTCCTGGTCCCCTACATTTGGTTGGTTTCACAATCCTTCCCGCTTCGGCATCGGTAAACTTACCACCGCAAAAATAGTCCTTACAGGTATCTTCCCACCGATGCTCTATGGTGAGGATTCGGTGAAACTGAAACTCTATAATGGAAGCGATAGGGATGAGGAGGTCAGTGTGGACAGCTTGAGGCTGAGATTGGCACCATTTGAGGAAAAAGAGGCAATGGTGAAGGTCCCAGCTGAGGTGGGAAACCATTCTTACAGATTGAATTTGAAGGGGGAGAGTGGAAGCGAGGAATGGGTATTTTCCTATACTATCCCTCAGCCTTTGAAGATTTTCTCACCCGTTGTGCTTGTTAATGAGAAAGGGGAGGCAACTCTTTCTATTGCTTTGAGCGTATCGGATGAGATTAAGAAGAGGGACAAGCTATGCATTAGGATTGATAAGAAAGAGTATCGCCTCCCCATAGATGGTTCAGCTCAATCGCTTCGCCTCAAAATCGCTTTGCCAGCCGAGCTCCTCTTATATCTTGCTTCCGAGCCTAAATATACCCAGAAGGCGAGGTTACTTGGTGGTTAGCACTCAGAAAAGGTGGGAGAAGTAGAGCAGGAATATGAAGACAGCCCAGAGTAAAAGGAGATACTCAAGCCAGTGCGCCAATTTCAAGACATACCTCCCTTATCAGATTCAGGGGAACTTCCTCGCAAAGGAAGGCATTTCCAAGCCCTTTCAATAGAACAAACCGTATTCGTCCTTCCTTCACTTTCTTATCCCATTGCAAACCCTCCATTATTTCATCCACCTTGAGAGGGAAACGAAGTTGAAGGGGCAAATTGTAGAGGGTGAGGAGCGATTTCAGCTCATTAAGCTCTTCCTTGGTAAGATAGCCGAGTCTGTGAGAGATAATGCATGCGAAAACCATACCGATGGAGACAGCCTCGCCGTGGAGGAGGCGGTAGCCACTTTCCCTTTCTATTATATGTCCAATTGTATGCCCGAAATTGAGCTGAGCCCTGATACCAAGGATGTCCTTCTCGTCCTTCTCCACATAATCCGCCTTTATTTCTATGCACCTTTCCACTATGTGAGCGAGTATCCCTTCCTCTCTCTTCTTTATTTCAACTACATTTACCCTCAAAAGCTCGAGCAATGCCCTGTCCTTTATAGCGCCGTATTTGATAACTTCCGCCATACCATTTCTGAACTGCCTTGGGGAAAGGGTTGTGAGAAAAGCGGGGTCAACTATGACGAACTTTGGTTGATAGAAAAAGCCAAGGAGATTTTTACCTTTTGGATGGTCTACCGCCACCTTTCCTCCGATAGAGGCATCAACCTGGGCAAGTAGTGTTGTTGGAATCTGGACGAATTCAAGTCCTCGCATATAGGAGGCGGCTACGAAGCCCGCAAGGTCGCCTACCATCCCGCCACCGAATGAGGCAATCCACCACCCTCTATCAACTTTGTTATCAGCCAACTGATTCCACAGCCGATTAGCGGAGGCGAGATTTTTTGATTTCTCGCCCGGCTTCACGCTCAGGAAAACATTGTTTATACATTCCTTCTCCAGGATTTCTTTAAGCTTTTCCCCCCATAAAGAGGAAACCCTACCATCGGCGATGACAGCGATAAACCGACAGCCCCTTTCCTTGAGTAATTCTCCAAACCTATCAATAGCACCTTTTTCCACGATAATTGGATAGCTCCTTTCGCCCAGATTAACTTGAACTATCCCCAATTTTCTCCACCTCCTCCAAGAGCCATTTTAAGAAAATGTTCCTGCCGGTTTTGAAATGCTTTGTTTCAATTGGGATGCGAGATTTCCACAATTTTACAGCGGATGTGAACCTGACGGATACATCTGGGTCCGAAAGAAATTGAAAGAGCTTTTCGTGGTTTTGCTCAAGGGCGCAGAATGCCCAACGATGAGGCGCCTTTTGAAAATCAAGGGGAATTTTCCCTTCATAGAGCAAGGAGGTTAGGGAGGATAAATAATCAAGGCAGAGAGCAATGGTTTTGTAAGATGTGTCAAGGAAGGCATCTGCTTTGAGATAATTGGTGAAGCGAAGCCTTAGGAGGCTTTCTATCCTTTCCAATTTATCCTCGCTTTTAAGAAGTGGTCTCGTATCATCATCTCGCAATCTGCGTAGGATAACTTGAGGCTTGGCGAAGAGACAAACTAAGAAACCATTCTGCCGCAAGGATGTTATGTTGCTTTCCCGTTGGAGGGCACCTCCACCAACGGAAATAATCTGTCCGCTTTTGCTTCCATATTCTCTGAGCAATTTTTCCTCCAAATCACGAAAGAATGGCTCGCCCATTTTCTCAAATATATCCGCTATCTTCATTCCTGTAGTTCTTTCTATCTCGCCATCTATATCAACAAAAGGGAGCCCAAGCCTTTGGGCGAGGGCTTTGCCAAGCTGCGTTTTACCTGTGCCCATAAATCCGCAGAGAACGATGTTCCTCACATCCGCTTCAACCTCTGAATATAAGATTCATAAGCTATCCTTATATCTTCAAGGCAATCGCTTCCAAACTTTTCCAAAAAAGCATCAGCGAGAACCCAGGCGGTCATCGCTTCCGCTATTACTCCTGCGGAGGGAACGACGCAAACATCTGCCCTTTCCTTATGGGCTGGCACAGATTCTTTTGTCTCAATGTGGATGGAATGCAATGGCTTGGACAAGGTAGGGATGGGCTTGACCGCTCCCCTTATGATTATCGGTTCCCCATTGCTCATACCACCTTCTATTCCACCAGCCCTATTGGTTAGCCTGAAATAACCCTCCCTCTTATCATAGAGTATTTCGTCCTGAACCTCAGAGCCATGAAGCGAGGAGGAGGCAAAGCCCAATCCGAATTCAACTCCCTTGACTGCGGGGATACTCATAATTGCTAAGGCAAGAAGTGCGTCAAGCCTTCTATCCCAGTGAACATAACTGCCCAATCCAGCTGGGACTCCCAGTGCAACTACCTGGAATATGCCTCCAAGGCTATCTCCCTTGGATTTAGCTACCTCTATTTCTTCTATCATTTTCCTTTCCGCTTCCCCATCGGGGCATCGGAGAACAGAAGCCTCCGCTTTTCTCTTAATTTCCTCCCAATCGCCTTCAACCAATGAATTAACCTTACCTATGGAAACGGTGAAACTGAAGATATCTATGTTGAATTCTTTTAAAAGAAGCTTCGCCAAAGCACCCACGGCGACCCTTATAGCTGTCTCCCTTGCGCTCGCCCTCTCTATTACATCCCTCAGGTCATCCAAATCATATTTGAGATAGCCAGTAAGGTCCGCATGCCCTGGGCGCGGGACGAGAACCCTTTGAACCGTCCTTTCTTCTATAGACATTATATCTTCCCAGTTTGGAAAATCTCTGTTAGTGATTTTAAGAGTTATCGGGGCTGAGGTTGTTCTCCCCAATCTAACGCCGGAAAGTATTTCCACCTCGTCGCTTTCTATCTTCATTCTCTCCCCTCTGCCATAGCCAGCCTGACGACGTTTGAGCTCTTGGTTTATGAAGGGAATATCCACCTTCAAGCCGGCGGGAAAACCTTCGATTATGGCGATGAGACATTTACCATGGGACTCTCCAGCGGTGAGGAATCTGAGCAATTTTTCCCTCCTTTTTAAGGAAATTTGAAGAATATTATACCATTTTCCCAGAGGATTTGCACATATCCCATCTATGTAATATTCTATTAGATTTCCGGGAAACTTCTCGGACTATACTAACAATACTTTGCTTTTAGCAACAGGAGATGCTCTCTTGTAGCTGGAGAGCCATTCTTGATAAAACATCTCGTTCATATTGAGTGATTGACATTAGGGTTTTAAAATATGAACTAAATTTTGTTGACAAAATTTAGTTAACCGTTAAAAATGAAGATTTGAATGGAGAAATTGAAATGGATGAAAAGCTCAGAAAAGCATGGGCACTAAGATTTGAAGGTAAATATCAGGAGGCTATAGCGATTTTGCAGGAGATATTGGGGGAAGACCCCCTTTGTGCTCCTGCCCACCACCTTTTAGGATTGATTTACGGCTTCATCGGTGAATTTGAAAAGTCGTTGGAAGAACTCCAAAAAGCTGTGGAATTGGACGGAAACTTCATCCAAGCAAGGAACGACCTCGCCCTGACATATGCGATGCTCGGAATGTACGAGGAAGCTAAGGCGGAATTCAAGAAGGTTCTGGAGATAGACCCTGGTAATGCTTTAGCAACGAAGCATCTACATCTTATGGAGACGGAGGAAATCTAATCGTTATGAAAAGTGAAATAGTGGTAACTTTTTTCCCTGAGGGGAAGCGTGTAAGGATTGAAGAAGGGAAAAGCATTTTGGAGGCAGCTTACAAGGCAGGTATACTCATAGATGCTCCCTGCGGTGGGAAAGGGTTATGCGGTAAATGTAAGGTGAAGATAAGGGATGAATTCTTGCCCCTTACCCCTTCTGAAAGCAACTTGCTCACGGAATCCGAGGTGTCCCAAGGGGTCAGGTTAGCTTGTCAATTCCGCCCCCGCCAAGATGTTGTAGTAGAACTCCTTGAGCCATTCCGAGAAGCAACGATGGGGAAAACGGAACTGGAAAAGGAGCTTGCAGTGGTCAAGGGCGATGTGGGGATAAATAAATATTTTCTTGAGCTCCCTAAGCCCTCTTTGGATGACCAGCGTTCGGATGAGGAAAGGCTTCTTTCCTTTTTACCCAATGCTGATAGACTTGCTCCTTGGGTGCGGAGAGCACTCCCTACACATTTGCGGGAAGCGGATTTTCGGGTAACCGCTACCGTGTTTGATAAAGAGGTCATCGCCATTGAGAAAGGAGACAGCAGAGATGAAATTTACGGGGTGGCTATAGACATTGGCACAACTACTCTGGCAGCCTACATCGTTCATCTGCCCAGTGGCAGGAAGGTAGCGAGTTATTCTGCCCTTAACCCCCAGACGGTATTTGGCGCAGATGTAATATCACGTATCAGCTATTCAATAGAAAAAGATAGCGGTTTGGAGGAACTGAGAAGGAAGGTTCTGGAGGGGCTCAACGGGCTTTTGGAGGAGCTATGTGGTTTCACTGGGATTTGCCAGGAGAGGATTTACAAGGCGACAGTAGTGGGCAACACTTGTATGACGCACCTTTTTCTTGGGGTTGATGCCCGGAACCTCGCTTTTTCTCCCTATGTTCCCGCCTTTAGTCGGATGGTCAAGACGAGGGCAAGGACTGTTGGATTGAACATTTGCCCCGATGCCTGGGTTTATGTTCTGCCTAACATAGCGGGATTTGTTGGAGCAGATACCGTTGGCGTAATCCTCGCAACGGGACTATATAGAAAAAATAAGGTCTATATCGCTCTGGATGTTGGGACGAATGGTGAGATGGCAATAGGTTCAAAGGAAGGAATCATAGTTTGCTCCACTGCTGCGGGTCCGGCGTTTGAGGGGGCGCATATTCGTTTCGGAATGCATGCCACTCCAGGGGCTATCAATAGAGTTTACATAATTGATAACGATGTCAAGATATCAACGATAAACGGGGAAGCCCCCAGGGGCATCTGTGGTTCGGGGCTTTTGGATGCAGTTGCTGAGATGTTCAAAGCGGGGATAATAGATTCAACGGGAAGAATGCTCAATGAGGAAGAGGCTAAATTTCTTCCCTCTTGTTTGAGAGAAAGGCTTAGAACCTGTGAAGGTGAAAGGTGTTTTGTGCTCTCCCCAAGAGGGGAAAATGCACTGGGTGAGGATATATATATTTCGCAGAGGGATGTGCGAGAACTCCAGTTGGCGAAAGGCGCGATGAGGGCTGGCATAGAGATATTGCTTAAGAAATGGGGTATCGGATTGGATGAATTGGCTGGGGTTTTTTTAGCCGGTGCTTTTGGTAATTACATAAGGAAAGAAAGCGCTGTGGCGGTGGGATTGCTTCCTCCGTTGCCTTTAAATAAAATATATATGGTTGGTAACGCGGCAGGTAGGGGAGCTATGATGGCGCTTGCCTCTCCTCGCTATTTGAGAAAAGCGGAGGAGATAGCGCGAAAGTGCCGTTATATTGAGCTCTCGGCTCTGCCGGAGTTCACCAATCATTTTATGGACGCAATGTCCTTTCCCGAGTATAATGCTTTAGAATTGGAAAAAAATAGAAAAGGAGGTTTGTAAGAGATGAACGAAACACTGAATGCGTTGAAGGAAGCTGTGATCGTTGGCAATGCTCCTAAGGCAAAGGAGCTAACGGAGAAGGCGCTCGCCGAAAACATACCAGCGAAGCAGATACTGGATGAGGCTCTGATACCGGGAATGACCGTTGTTGGAGAGAAGTTCAAGAACAACGAGTATTATGTGCCCGAAGTCCTCATCGCAGCAAGGGCTATGTATGCCGCTTTGGATATCTTGCGCCCGATACTCAGCAAATCGGAAGTTGAGACTAAAGGGACCGTCGTAATAGGGACGGTAAAGGGTGACCTCCACGATATCGGCAAGAACTTGGTCAGGATGATGCTTGAAGGCGGCGGTTTCAAAGTTGTGGATTTGGGCGTTGATGTCGCTCCGGAGAAGTTCATTGAGGCAATTAAGGAACACAATGCGAACATCCTTGCTATGTCAGCTCTCCTTACCACCACGATGCCCTCTATGAAGGTAACTATCGACGCCCTCAAGAGCGCTGGACTTCGCGATAAAGTGAAGGTTATGGTTGGTGGCGCTCCAGTTACTCAGCAGTGGGCTGATGAAATAGGCGCTGATGGTTACGCCCCCGACGCTGCCTCTGCGGTAGATAAGGCTAAGGAGTTGCTCGGCGTCAACTGATTCTTCCCAATATGGGAGCAAGAAAAATACTCATTGCAAATGTGGGCTCCACCTCCTTTAAATACCAGCTGTTTTCCTTCCCAGAGGAAAGTGTGCTGGCTAAAGGTAAGGTGGAGAGAGTGGGAGCGGCGAGTTCTCCCTACTCCCACACTGTGGGAGAGAAGAAGTTCAGCGGCGAAGCCGAAATAAAGGACCATAATATCGCAATAAAACTTTGCCTGGATTTCCTCGTTTCTCCTGAAGCAAAAGTATTGAATTCAATAAAGGAGATAGATGCGGTCGGTTTTAAAACCGTCCACGGTGGAAGATTTACTGGCGTCCATCTTCTCACCGATGAGGTCATAGGGGAAATGGAACGGTTTTCCATCGTCGCTCCCGCTCATAACACTCCCTACATCAATGCGATAAGAATTTTCCGCCAGCTTCTTCCCGATACCCCACTCATAGGGGTCTTTGAGCCACATTTCCACCAAACCATCCCCCTTTATGCAAGGATTTATGGTGTCCCCTATGAGTGGTATGAGAAGTTCTGTATAGCCAAATACGGTTTCCACGGTGCTTCCCACCATTATATAGCAGAGAGAACGCCAGAGGTCGTTGGGCTACCGAAAGAGAACCTCAGGATAATCTCTTGCCATCTGGGCGGTTCTTCTTCTCTCTGCGCTATCAAGAACGGTCAATCCGTTGATACATCAATGGGATTTTCTGCCCAATCAGGGGTTTTGAATGCCACCCGTTGCGGCGACCTCGATGTTTTCGTTATACCCTATCTCCTTAGGGAATCTGGTTTATCGCTTGAAGATATTTGCAGTGAATTGGTAAAACGGGGAGGGCTTCTGGGGATATCTGGGCTAAGCGGCGATATGCGAGACCTGCTGGAAGCGTCTTCAAAGGGCAATGAGAGAGCGTCCCTTGCCATAGAGGCGTTCTGCTATGGGGTTAAAAGATATATCGGGAGCTATGTTGCCGTAATGAACGGCTTGGATGTCCTCGTGTTCACCGGTGGCATAGGTGAGATGAGCCCGCCTATAAGAAAAAGGATTTGCGATGATATGGATTATCTCGGCATAAGCATAGATGAGGATAAAAACCTTGCCACAGTGGGTAAAGAGGGAATCATTTCCCCTGAGGGAAGCAGGGTTAAAGTTGCTGTAATCCCTACCAATGAGGAATTAATCGTGGCGAGGGAAGCTGTAAAACTACTTGACAAAGAGGGAGGTTAGGTTGGATTGGCTAACATCGTGATAGTGGGGGCGCAGTGGGGTGATGAGGGCAAGGGGAAAATAACCGACCTACTTGCTGAAGAGGCTGATATCGTCGTCAGATATCAAGGAGGAAGTAATGCCGGGCACACTGTTAAAGTGGGAGAAGAGGTCTTCCGCCTCCATCATATTCCCTCTGGGATTCTTTATCCTGGCAAATTATGCATAATCGCCGATGGTATGGTCGTTGACCCTGAAGTATTGAAGGAGGAAGTGGAAGAGCTCGTTAAGCGGGGATTGAGCGTTGAAGGATTGCGTATTTCTCTCAATGCTCACATCGTAATGCCCTACCATCGTATTCTTGATGGCATCTGGGAGGCAAGAATGGGAAAGGGGAGGATAGGCACGACTGGTAGAGGAATTGGTCCCTGCTACGCCGATAAAGCGGCGAGAATAGGGATTAGAATGAGCGACCTACTGGTGGAGAGGCTTCTAAAGGAGAAATTGGCTATAAATCTTGAGGAAAAGAACTTGATAATATCTCATTATCGCCCCGATTTACCACCTTTGAAGATGGAGGATTTGCTTCCTCGTTATCTTGAATTAGGTGAATTCTTCCGACCCTATGTTGTTAACACCTCTCAGCTCATCCATCAAGCGATGGATGAGAAAAAGAACATCCTATTTGAGGGGGCGCAGGGGACTCTGCTTGATATAAACTATGGAACTTACCCCTTCGTAACTTCCTCCCATCCGATAGCCGGTGGGGTTTGCATCGGTGCTGGAATTGGACCGAGGAGGATAGATAAAGTTATAGGTGTTTGCAAGGCTTACATAACAAGGGTGGGTGAGGGACCGTTTCCAACGGAGATTATTGGTGAAGTAGGCGATTACCTAAGGGAAAGAGGAGCGGAATACGGGACGACGACCGGGAGACCACGACGCTGCGGTTGGTTGGACCTCGTGGCTTTGAAACATGCCGTGAAAGTTAACGGACTTGACGGGCTTGCCATAACTAAGCTGGATGTTCTCACAGGACTTCCCAAGTTGAAGATATGCGTAGCCTACAGGATTGATGGTCAGGAAACGGATGTGTTTCCTGTTGATGCAAATTTGCTGAAGAGGTGCGAGCCGGTTTATGAGGAGCTACCCGGCTGGGAACGGTTGGAGGATGTTGATGATTTCGCCGATCTGCCAAAGGAGGCTCAGGATTATCTTCGTTTTATATCATCCTATGTGGCGCTCCCCATCTGTATAGTTTCTTTAGGACCGCGAAGAGAACAGACGCTTGGGTGGCGGGTGAGAAAAGAAGGTTATCTCTGGGATAGAATCGTTGTAGATACAGTGGACTAAGATACAAGGAGGAAAAATGATGACGATACATCAGGCAGTCCTGTTGGGCATTCTTCAGGGTTTTACTGAGTTGTTACCAATATCCTCATCCGCTCATCTTTACATTTTTCCTTGGCTTTTGGGATGGCATTATCAGGGACTGTCATTCGATGTTGCTCTCCACCTTGGAACCCTTGTGGGATTAGTCGCTTTCCTTTTGCCCGACTGGATAAAGCTAATCGGAGGGACTATAAGTGGGGAGCCCAAAATGAGGAGGCTTTTGCTTTATATCATAATTGCCTGCATCCCTGGGGCTCTTTTCGGCGCTCTTTTGGAGAAGCAAGCGGAGGATGTGTTTCGTTCGCCATCTATAATTGCGATAACTATGTCGTCATTTGGGCTCTTGCTTTTATTCGCTGATATTTATGGAAGGCGGAACGAAAAAGGAGTAGAGGATGTTGGCTGGAAAGAAGCGATTATCATAGGTTTATCTCAGGCATTAGCAATAATACCTGGTGTATCCCGTTCAGGTGCGACGATGACAGCCGGGCTCTTTACAGGATTGAAAAAAGAGGAGAGCGCTCGCTTTTCCTTTTTGCTTGCTACCCCGATAATTGCAGGCGCTGCACTATGGGAGGGGAGAAAAATCGTTTCCCTTATGGGGGTTGAGCTACTTTCTCTTATCTTTGGCTTCGTTTCCGCTGCTATAGCGAGTTATATAGCGGTTTGGTTTCTTCTGAGATTTTTGAGAAAGGGTAGCTTTATACCATTTGTCGTCTATCGCTTCATTTTTGCCTTATTGGTTTTGTTATTTATAATAATAAATTCGTATAGGTAGCTATGGCAGAAGATAAACTCGGTAAAGAAGAAGGTCCCTCTTTAAGAAGAGCCGTTAGCATCTGGGGCTCTTTCACCTGGGGCTATGCGGGTGTGGGCGCGGATATATATATGGCACTTGGCTTGATACTGTTTTACGCAAGGGGTGCGGCTCCTTATGCTCTTTTCATAACTGGGCTTCTCTATGTTTTGATCGGTCTCATATATACGGAGCTCGCTGCTTCCTATCCGGTAGCAGGTGGTGGACAATATTATTCATTGAGAGGTTTGGGCGATTTTTGGGGGTTCGTTGCTGGTTGGGCTTTCCTTTTGGATTTTACTGTGGATGTTTCCCTCTTCGCTTATGCAGCAGCGGGCTATTTTAACTTCTTTTTCCCCTATTTTCAACATAGCAGATGGATACCCATAGTGGAGACGCTATTTTTGATATTGTTTTTGATGGCGATAAACATTCGGGGGATAAGGGAATCCTCACGACTGAACGAAATTTTCTGTGCGGTTGATATAATTAACGAGTCGTTGATCATAATTATTGGTCTTCTCTTCGCCTTCAAACCAGAGCTCTTTATGCATCAGATAACAAGGGAAGTTCCCCATATGGGTCAATTCCTTTACAGTATGACAATAGCGGTAGTTGCCTTCGTGGGACTTGAGGCGATATCCCAAGCGGCAGAGGAGACCATCAGACCAGCATCAATAATCCCACGCACTTCCATTTCCTTAACTTTTGTCGTTCTAATCTACGCCCTCGCGTTCTCTATTCTGGGAGTGGGAAGCCTCGGCTGGAAGCCGCTTGCCAAGCATATGAGCGACCCCATCGCTTATCTCGCCAAAACACTCCCCCTAATAGGCGCCATCGCCGGTCCATTTACTGCTATCCTCGGCTTTACCCTACTCTATGCTTCAGCCAATACAGGTGTTATGGGGTATTCCCGCGTCTCATATTCTATGTCAAAGCTACAACTACTACCTCGTTGGTTCAGTGGAGTTCATCCTCGCTACCGCACTCCCCATCGCACAATCCTGCTCTTCTCCACCATAGTTGTAATCCAGCTTGTGCTCGCAGGGCTAAGCGAGAGCGCTATGAAAACTCTCGCTGATATGTATGCTTTCGGTGCTCTTGCTTCCTACACGCTTGTGTGCATCTCTCATTTGCGACTCCGCTTGACTGACCCCTATACCCCCCGCCCCTATAAAATACCAGGAAATATCAATGTTAACTTTAAAGGGAGAAAAGTTGACTTTCCTATTTTAGGACTTATTGCTATAATCGGGACTTCCACATACTTCGTTCTTGTCTTAGCGACGCATCACTGGGCGAGAATTTTCGGACCTCTCTGGTTGTTTCTTGGTTTAATTGTCTATTTCCTTCATAGGAAAAAAAGCAACTTGCCCCTTTTCAGAAGTATCACCCGTGATTGGGTGAATGAGCAGATTAAAGTTCTGAAGGAAGCGGGAGAAGTCGAGGCTTTGGAAGAATATCTCAAAGCATTGGAGGGGGCAAAGGATGAGACCAAGTAAAGCCGTTCTCTATTCTCGTCTATTTATGCAAATTATCATTGTGTTCCTTGGTGTGTTGATAGTCCTTCAGGGTATTGTCAGGGAAGCAACCCTTATCTATGATTTCGTTGGTGTCGCAATAGTGCTTTACGGAATTTATCGGTTATATGGCACTCTACAACTGCTTCTCAAAGGTGAAAAAAGCGATGAGCGTTAACCCTATCGGATTAATCATCGCCTTAGGATTCGCCTTTAGCGTGGGTTCCATCCTCTGGTGGATGCTCCATCCACCAGTATATGTGAGGGTAGCTATGGAAACTGTTATAAAAGGAGAGGAGGAGATGCAGGGCTCAATAATTGTGCCCATCACCGGCACCCCCCTCTCGGAGAGGCTTTTGGATATCGCTATTACCTTTGCTCAACGTTTGGGCTCACCGCTTCGCTTCGTCTATGTGATGGAAATACCACTCCTTCTACCTCCCGATGCTGAGGTCCCCCAGGAGCGAGAAAAGGGGGAGAGGGTGCTCCTCCACGCACAGGTCGTTGCTGAGAAGGCAGGGGTTGTCGCTAAAGGAAAGATAGTGAAGGCACGGATTGCCGGAGCGGGCATAGTGCAAGCAGCAAAGGAGGATAATGCGAGCTTGATACTCCTTCTTCTCTCTGAGCATCCCGAAGAGGAGGTAACCCTCGGTAGGAGCGTCCAGTATGTCGTTAGAAACGCTCCTTGTGATGTGCTTCTTCTAAAACCTTCTCTTGCAAAGGTAGCGTGAAAAAAACTTTGCCATTTATGTTTTGTGCGAGTATAATTTTACTTGGTTGGGCGGTTAGTTCAGCGGGAGAACGTCTCCTTGACGAGGAGAAGGTGGTTGGTTCAACTCCAACACCGCCCACCATTTTTTATCACGCCTATGAAATTCATCATAACCTCTAAGATATATAAAGAATCAGAAAAAGGTTTTCTCCTATGACCTCAAGGGAGAGGATTTTGCGGGCGATAAGGAAGGAGAAGGTAGATAGAATCCCCGTTTCACCTTGGGGCTTGGGAAGGTTAGACCCTAATAGTGAAATAGCCCAGGAACTCATAAAGAAGACGGATATTTTTGTAGAAGCTTTCTCGGGAGTAGACCCATTCTGGGGAGAATACATTAGAGGCGTTGAGGATTTGGGTGATGGTAGGTATCGGCTATCTACTCCTGCGGGAGAATTCAGCTGGAGGATAGCGAGAACAGAGATAACCCAAGCAATGGTTGAGTTTCCTTTTAAGATGCCCGAGGACGCGGAAAGGTTTCTCTCCCTACCATATGAGAAGCCCTCTCCCTCCGCCAGGCATTTCTATGAATTAAGAGAATGGCTTGGAGAGGAAGGATTGGTCCTTGTTGGTATTCCCAATGGAGTATGCCTACCAGCCAGTTTCTTTTCTCCGGAAGATTTCTGCCTAAACTGGGCTGTTAACCCTCAGCTAATAATAAAGCTAACAGAGGTAGGAACCGAAAGGGCGATAGCAATGGTAGAGGAACTTTGTAGAGAGGGTGTGGATGCTTTCCGAATCATCGGAGGTGAATATGTGACCCAGCAACTTGGTCCCAAAGGAGTTGATGCTCTTCTTAAACCATTTGATATTCCATTGATAGAAACCATACATCGTTATGGTGCTATTGCTTATTATCATAACCATGGTAAAGTGAGGAATTTCCTACGAGATTTGAGGGATTTGGGAATTGATGCCCTTGACCCTTTGGAGGCACCTCCCTGGGGAGATGTGGATTTGGAGGAGGCACAGAGGCTCATAGGGGAAGATGTCTGTCTTGTGGGAAACCTTGACGATATGGAGATTTTGAATAAAATGGACGAGGAAATGGTTAAAAAAATCGCATTAGAGAGGATAAAGGGAATTAGACCAGAGGGCTACATCCTCGGTGGCACTGCCTCTGGTATCTATGGCGAGAAGGCAGCTCATAATTTCATAGCCTTAGCGGAGATGATTGCCCAGTGAAGTTTCCCGTTCCTATGCCTGATGGTTCAATAAAAGAGTTCACTTTTGATGAGGAAGAAGGGAAGGAGATATACCGCCACTCCACTGCCCATCTCTTAGCCCATGCTGTCAAGCAGATTTTCCCTGATGTAAAATTGGGAATAGGTCCCGCCACTGAGGACGGTTTCTTCTACGATTTCCTTAAGGAAACTCCCTTCACGCAGGAGGATTTGGTCAAGATAGAGGAGAAGATGAGGGAATTGGCAAAGGCTAACATCCCTATTGTCAGGAAGGAGATGAGGAAGGAGGAAGCGAGGAGGCTCTTTGAACAGCGAGGAGAAACCCTGAAATTGGAACTCATAGATGAGATAGAGGGAGAAACCGTCACCGTCTACGAGCAGGGAGATTTCTTTGACCTCTGCCGTGGACCGCATCTGGCAAATACATCCTACATAAATCCAGAAGGCTTCAAGCTACTTTCAATATCCAGCGCATACTGGAAGGGTGAGGAGGGAAATCCTTCTCTTCAGAGGATAAAGGGGACATCATTTCCCACCAAGGAACAATTGATGGATTATCTCCATTTCCTTGAGGAGGCGGAGAAGCGGGACCACAGGACGCTGGGAAGGATTCTTGAATTGTTCAGCATAGAAGAGGAGGCAGGCGCTGGGCTCGTATTCTGGCATCCACGAGGCGCTATAGTTAGGAAGCTCATTGAAGATTTTTGGAAGGAGGAGCACATCAAGCGGGGATACCAGTTGGTCTATACTCCCCATATCGCCCGTGCCGACCTCTGGCGGATATCCGGTCACCTTGAGATGTACAAAGAAAATATGTATCCACCTATGCAATTTGAGGGTAGTGAGTACATCCTTAAACCGATGAATTGCCCCTTCCACATCCTCATATATAAGAGCAAACAGCGTAGCTACCGAGAGCTTCCCATAAAATACGCCGAACTTGGCACGGTCTATCGCTATGAACGTTCGGGTGTCCTTCACGGATTGCTCCGTGTGAGGGGATTCACCCAGGATGATGCCCATATCTTCTGCACGCCTGATGGGTTGAAGAAGGAAATAGAGGAGGTATTGGAGCTCGCCCATTATATGATGGGTAAATTTGGGTTTGACGAGCTTGTCCATAAGCTGAGCACTCGTCCCGAGAAATTCGCAGGAACGCTTGAAGTTTGGGAAATGGCGGAAGGGATATTGAGAACTGTTCTGGAGGAGAGAGGGATAGATTATATCGTTGATGAAGGAGGAGGTGTCTTCTACGGTCCGAAGATAGATATTAGTCTAAAGGATTCTTTAGGGAGACTCTGGCAGGGACCAACTATCCAGGTGGACTTCAATCTACCCCAGCGGTTCAACATAACTTATATCGGGGCGGATGGTAAGGAGCATATCGCTGTTATGGTGCATAGGGCTGTCCTTGGTAGTCTTGAGAGGTTTATGGGCACCCTGATAGAGCATCACGCAGGAGCCTTTCCTCTCTGGTTAGCTCCTATCCAAGTGGTTGTTCTGCCGATTGCGGAAAGGCATATTGACTATGCCAATAGGGTGGTTGAGCGACTCAGGGAAGCGGGCTTCAGGGTTGAGCTGGATGCCCGAAATGAGACTTTGAATTATAGGATAAGGGAGGCACAAGTTCTGAAAATACCATATATTCTTGTTGTAGGGGATAGAGAATCGGCAAACGGGACGGTCGCGCCAAGGAAAAGGGGTGGGGAAATTTTACCCGCTATGAAGTTGGAAGACTTTATAATTAACTTGACGAAAGAGAGGGAAACTGATAATATCTCAATTTGAGGAAATGCTATATAATATTCCCCCAAAATTCCCAATTTTTAGGAGGAGGTTGATGTTTCTATAAGCGAACAGCGTTGGCGAGTTAATGAGGAAATAAGGGCAAGAGAGGTAAGGTTGATAGATGAAAATGGGGTACAGGTGGGTATAGTTCCTATACAGAAGGCGCAGAGGATGGCTAGGGAAAAGGGATTAGACCTCGTGGAGGTGGCTCCCCAAGCTAACCCACCTGTGTGCCGGATTTTGGACTATTCAAAGTATAAGTATGAACAGGAGAAGAAGCGGAAGGAGGAATCAAAGAAGCAGAAAACACAGGAGGTCAAGGAAATCAGGTTTAGATTGTTTATAGATAACCATGATTTCCTTATAAAGTTGAAGAAGATAAGGGAATTTCTTGAGGCGAAGCACAAAGTCAGGGTTGTGGTCTTCTTTAGGGGGAGAGAGCTGAGTTTCATTGATAAGGGAAAGGAACTATTGGACAAGGTAAAAGAAGCTTTAAAGGATTATGCGGTTGTTGAGAGAGATACTAAATTGGAGGGCAGGAGGATGAGCATCCTCTTTATGCCCAAACGAAAATGAGAAAAAGGAGGTTTGAACTATGCCGAAGCTAAAGACAAGGAAGTCCGCAGCTAAAAGGTTTAAGGTTACAGGGAAGGGCAAGATTATGAGGCTCCATACCCGCCTCAACCATCTTATGAGAAAGAAAAGGGAGGCAAGGGTAAGGCGCCTCAGACAGGAAGCCGTCGTTGATAAGACGATGGAGAAAAGGGTAAGAAGGCTCGTACCCTATCTTTAAAGGAGGTTTAAAAATGGCAAGAGTAAAAGGTGGCATAGTAAACAGAAGAAGACATAAGAAAATCTTGAAATTGGCGAAGGGTTTTCGTGGAGGTAGAGGTAAGCGCTTTATCCATGCGAACGAGGCGGTTCTCCATGCCCTCTACCATGCCTATCGGCATAGGAGGGAGAAGAAAAGGGACTTCCGTAGATTATGGATAGCCAGGATAAACGCCGCTTGCCGCGAGGAAGGGCTTTCCTACTCCTCATTTATGGGAGCGCTCTCCAAATTGGGTATCGCCCTTAACAGGAAAATCCTCGCTGATATGGCAATATCAAACCCCGAGGGATTCCGTGCCCTCGTGGAGAAAGCGAAGGCTGTCCTCGCTTCCACCGGATAATGGGAAAGGTTAGTAGCCTTCAAGAGGAGATTAAGCGGATAGAAAGGGAAGCAGAGGAGCTCATTTCCTCTGCTCAAAGTGAGGAGGATTTGGAGCGGATAAGGGTGGGCTTTCTCGGAAAGAAAGGGAAGCTCACCCTTATCAGAAGAGAACTTGGCAATCTTCCTCCTGAGGAGCGTCCACTTATTGGTAGATTGGTAAATGAGGCACAGGAAAAGATTTCCTCCGCCTTGGAAACCCGCTACGCCTTTATCAAGTCCCTTCTGCAGGAGAGGGAAAGGATAGATGTTTCCCTCCCTGGCATTCCTCCTCGCCTTGGGAGGAAACACCCCCTTAATCAGGTGATAGATGAGATAAAAGAAATATTTATTGGGTTGGGTTTTGAAGTTGTGGAAGGACCGGAAATAGAGACGGAATATCATAATTTCATTGCTCTAAACATCCCTCCGGAGCACCCAGTGAGGGACGAGCACGATTCCTTTTATATCACGGATGATATACTCCTACGCACGGAAACCTCCGCTGTCCAGATAAGGGTGATGGAATCGCGCCAACCTCCTATCCGGATAATCGCCCCAGGGAGGGTCTTCAGACGGGACCAGATAGACGCCACACATTCCCATACATTCCATCAGGTGGAAGGACTGATGGTTGATAAAGGTGTTACTTTCTCCGATTTGAAGGGGGTTCTAACGCTATTCTGTGAGAGGATGTTTGGCAAAAATGTCAGGATGCGTTTTCGCCCTGATTATTTTCCCTTCACAGAGCCATCCGCAGATGCCTCTATTTCCTGCATAATCTGCGGCGGGGAGGGTTGTAGGGTTTGTTCCTATAGCGGGTGGCTTGAGATACTTGGCTGCGGGATGGTGCATCCTCAGGTTCTACGCAATGTTGGCTATGACCCTGATGAATGGCAGGGATTTGCCTTCGGTATGGGAGCGGAACGCATCGCAATGCTCAAATACGGAATCAACGATATTCGTCTTTTCCTTGAGAACGACCTCCGCTTCCTTAAGCAATTCTAATTCCCCGTTTATTAAAACGGAAAAACTGTTTACCCTATATCGGTAATTATGGGCAAAGGTGCACTCAAAAAGCCGATAAATCTCGCGATTTATCTCTTCATCGCTTGCTTCCTCTTCTTGGCAATTTATTCCTTTTTGCCATCAGGCAATGGAAATCCAAAAGAGATAGAGATAAAAGCAGGCTCATCTCTTCTATCTATAGCCGATAACCTCAAAAAGGAGGGACTGATTAGGAGCAAGGGAGTATTCATAGCCCTGGCATTTTTGACGGGAAAAGTAAAGAAGCTCAAAGCGGGCTTGTATGAAATATCACCTAACCTTTCTCCTTATAAAATCCTCAATATGATTGCAAAAGGTGAGAGCAAAATCGTGAAGGTCACCATACCAGAGGGATTCACTATAAAGCAGATAGGAAAAAGGTTAGAGGAGGCTGGCTTGGTATCCCAGAATGAATTCGTCGCCTTAGCTCAGAATGCTCCGGTGTATCTTAGGGCAATCGTGTCCGCCCCCACAGCTAATTTGGAAGGGTTTCTTTTTCCTGATACATATTTTTTCCCAAAAGGGGTGGACAAGGAAAGAATTTTGAAGACCTTCTTGGAGAATTTTCGCTATAAGGTCTTGGATAAGTTTTGGGGAAAAGGAGTTCTTCCCTTTTATGATACTTTGAAGCTTGCCTCTTTGGTCGAGTGGGAGGCAAAGCACGACGAGGAAAGAAGGCTAATAGCAGGGGTTCTGCTGAACCGATTGAAAAAAGGAATAAAGCTTGAATGTGATGCAACGGTTCAATATATCCTTCCCGAACATAAGGAGATGATAACCTACAAGGATTTGGAGTTGAATTCTCCCTATAATACCTATCGTGTGAAAGGATTGCCGCCAACACCGATTTGCAACCCGGGGATTCCATCAATAGAAGCAGCTCTCAATCCCGAACCCACTGATTACCTTTTCTATGTTGCCCTCCCTAATGGTTATCATATCTTTTCCCGGACAGCGGAGGAACACTACAGAGCGGTTGAGAAAGCGAGGGAGATGTGGCGAAAAGAAAAGGGATAGCCCCTGATTGGTTTATTGCTTCACTCTGGGAGATTGATCTTGAGACCCTCAAATCAATGGGCATTAAAGGTATAATTTTTGACCTTGATAACACGCTTGTTCCAGGGAAAAGCGACCAGGTTTCTCCGGAAATATTGAGCTGGATAAAAAAATTAAAAGAAGAAGGTTTTCAGCTTTGCATATTTTCCAACACTTTTAGGATAAAGAGGTTGTGGCAGATTTGCAGAAAGTTGGGGATACCGTATTTTAGAGGTGGATACAAACCTGCTACCCGCGGCTTGAAGAAAGCGATGGAATCTATGGGGTTGGAACCTTGGCAGTGTCTAATGGTTGGGGACAGGGTGTTAACCGATGTTTTGGGCGGTAACAGGGTGGGAATGTGGACTATTTTAGTAAAACCTACCGAAGGAAGGCAAGGACTTGCAACGCGAATTTTTTATAAATTTGAAAGGTTTCTACTCCGATTCGTGAGGGAACCTATAAGAAGGCATTTTCGTCAAAATAAATGAGGAATGTATATGAAGCGTGCGATAAAGCGGGAAGCTAAATCAATGCCTATAGATGCTACCACAAAAGTGGTAGGGGTTATCGGTTATCCTATATCCCATTCTCTTTCACCTCAAATGCACAACTCTGCTTTTCTCCACCTTGGTCTCAACTATGTTTACCTTGCCTGGGAGGTGGAGCCCTCCAATTTGAAGCTCGCTATAGATGGGGTTAGAGGTTTGGGTATTGTTGGGCTGAATGTTACTATCCCTCACAAGGAGAAAGTGGGAGAATATCTTGATGAGTTAAGCGAGGAGGCGCGGATGGTGGGTGCGGTTAATACGATTCTAAATAAAAATGGAAAGCTGGTGGGCTTCAATACAGATGTGGAGGGATTCAGAAGAGCTCTTGGATGTAGTGTAAAGGATAAGAAGGTGGTTGTTCTTGGCGCGGGAGGAGCGGGAAGAGCGGTTGTATTCGCACTAATCAAGGATGGGGCGAGTTGTATAATTTTGAATAGGACGGAGGAAAAAGCAAGGGATTTGGCGGAAAAGTTCAAAGGGATTGGGGAAGTGATGGCGGACAAGCTGACCCCTTCTGCTTTAAAGAGGGCAATGCAAGAGGCTGATATTCTGGTCAACGCTACCTCCCTTGGTATGAAGGGAGAGTCGATAGAGGGAATAGAGGATGCGTTGAGGGAAGATATACTGGTTATGGATTTGGTTTATAATCCTCGTGAGACCCCTCTTTTGAGGATTGCTAAAGAGAAAGGGGCGAGGGTGGTGGAAGGGTGGCGGATGCTTCTTCATCAAGGGGCATATTCCTTCGAGATTTGGACGGGAAAGAAGGCTCCACTTGATGTTATGGAAAATGTATTGCAAAAAATTCTATATGGTGTATAATGATAATTATGGAATACACAAAATCCCTTTTAAAGGGGCGTGAAAAGCTATGGCGATGATGAGAAAAGATGTAGGCGAAATCCTTCTTGAGGAAGGAGTAATCACTCCTGAGCAGCTCAAGGAGGTGCGTGATGTAGCCAAGGCGACCAAGGCGGATATCAAGAAGCTACTCATTGACCTTGGCTACGCCAAGGAGGAGCAGGTTTACGCCGCCTGGGCAAAGCAGTTGGGCTATCCTTTTATTGATTTTAGCAAAGAGAGGATAGACCCCAGTGCTGTGAACCTTGTTCCCCAGCATTTCGCCCAGCGCTATAATGTCATTCCCGTGCGGAAGATAAGCGATAGGAAGCTTTTAGTAGCTATGGCTGACCCTACCAATATCGTGGCAATTGATGACCTCCGACTGGTAACGGGTCTGGATATCGAGCCAGCTGTGGCTGTTCCCGATTTGATAACGGAGGCGATAAACAGACATTACAGAGCTGAAGTTGCACCCGCTACAGCTGCAGTTGTCACGGAAACCGCTGGAGCTGGCGGCCTACCAACAGCCGTGCAGGAAGCTATTTCAACTTTGCGGGCAAGGGGCGAGATATCCGCTGAAGAGGAGGAAGCACTTAGGGTGGCTGAAGAGGCACCCATTATCAGAGCGGTAAACGCCATAATCCACCAGGCGATTAAGGAAAGGGCTTCCGATATCCATGTCGAGCCGGAACGAAGGAGCGTCAGGATAAGATACAGGATTGATGGTATACTCCACGAGGTTATGAACCTGCCTCGCTTCCTCCATCCTCCTCTTACCTCAAGAATCAAGATTATGGCGGATATGAACATAGCCGAGCGGCGCCTTCCCCAGGATGGAAGAATCCCTATCAGAACGCCCGATGGCAAGGATTACGACCTACGCGTTTCTTGTATTCCAACGATAACGGGCGAAAAGATAGTGATGCGGATCCTTGACAGGCAGAACCCCTTGATTGGCTTGCACAAGCTGGGATTCTTCCCGGATACATTCGCACAATTAGAAAAGCTCATATCCTATCCCTATGGCATCATCCTCTCCACGGGACCAACAGGTTCCGGCAAAACGACTACCCAGTACTCCATCCTTAACCGGCTCAATACTACGGAGGTCAATATAATCACCATTGAGGACCCTGTGGAATATCAGCTTCCAGGCATTTACCAGGTGCAGGTGAATACAAAGGCTGGTCTTCTCTTCTCCAATGCTCTCCGCTACTTCCTACGCCACGACCCCGACATAATGATGGTAGGTGAGATCAGAGACCTTGAAACAGCGGAGATAGCGGTGGAAGCGTCCCTTACAGGACACCTGGTTCTCTCTACCCTTCACACCAACGATGCTCCCACAGCTATAACCCGACTTATAGATATGGGTGTTGAGCCATTCCTCGTCTCCGCTTCCTTGATAGGTGTGCTCGCCCAACGCCTTGTTAGAACCCTCTGTCCGCATTGTAAAGAGCCCTATAAACCACCTGCGGAAGGATTAAGGCGTCTCGGACTTACCCCGGAGGAAGTTGAAGGAGTGACTTTCTATAGGGGTAGAGGTTGCGAATACTGCAGGCACACTGGCTACTACGGTAGAACGGGTATATTCGAGTTGATGGTAGTGAACGAGGAGATAGCGGAGCTCATTGTAAGGAGAGCGCCTTTGGGCGAAATTAGAGAAGCAGCGAAGGCTAATGGTATGAAGACACTTATGGAGGATGGATTGCGAAAGGCTATGGCGGGCATAACCACGATTGAGGAGGTCTTGCGTGTAGCAGCAACTGTAGGATTCTAAAAAAGGAGGAATCGGTATATGGAAAATCGCCCCGACCCAGTAACAGAAAGAGAAACTGGACGTCAAATTTCACTTGACGATGTTCATATAGACGATTTGTTGAGAATCGTTGTGGAAAAGGGGGCTTCCGACCTTCATCTTTGTGTCGGTGTTCCCCCTACACTAAGAGTGGATGGGAAGCTTGTCCCTCTTCCTTATGAGAGGGTCAAACCTTCCCAGGCACAGAGGTTGATTTATGACATACTAAGGGATGACCAGATACAAAGGTTCGAAAGCGAATGGGAGCTTGACTTTTCTTATTCCCTCTCAAAGATAGCTCGCTTTCGCTGCAATATCTATCGCGATAGGGGTAATGTGGCGGGAGCTTTTCGCCTCATCCCTGCCAGAATTCCCACAATCAGGGAGCTGAATCTCCCTCCCATTCTTGAGGATATCACTCGGCGACCTCGCGGTTTGGTCCTCGTAACCGGACCGACTGGAAGTGGTAAATCAACTACCCTCGCCGCTATGATTGGCGTGATAAACTCGGAACGAAGTTGCCACATCATCACGATTGAGGACCCCATTGAGTATCTTCATCCTCATAAGCTCTCCATAATCAACCAACGTGAAGTGGGGCATGATACCAAAAGCTTCGCTGCCGCCCTTCGCAGTGCACTTAGAGAGGATCCCGATGTGATACTTGTGGGTGAGATGAGGGACTTGGAGACCATGGCAACGGCGATAACCGCTGCCGAAACTGGACACCTCGTCCTTGCCACTCTCCACACTAACAACGCTGCCCAAACTGTAGAGAGAATCATAGATGTCTTTCCTCCCTCCCAGCAGGACCAGGTGAGGGTTCAGCTTGCTAACACTCTTGTGGCGGTGATATCCCAGCAATTGCTCCCTCGCGCGGATGGTCCGGGAAGGGTGCCTGCTTGCGAGGTGATGATTTGCACCCCCGCAATTCGTAACCTAATAAGGGAAATGAAATTCCATCAAATACCATCAATCATACAGACGAGTGGGGAGATAGGAATGCAGACTATGGATCAATCCTTGCGGGACCTCTACAATAAGGGGCTGATAACTTATGAAGAAGCGATGAGCAGGGCGATAAACCCCGATGAGCTGAAGAAATTGATTGCAAGCTCGGGACCAGTTCGCCCTATGAGGTGAAAATATTTTAGAAAAGGAGGTGAAAGTAAATGCCTAACTACGAATACGCAGCGCGAGATACATCAGGGCAGATAATTAGGGGCAGAGCTGAAGCGGAGAACGAGAAGGTCTTAGCCCAAAGGTTAGCAAGGGAAGGATATAAGGTGGTCTCCATTAGGAGAGAAAAGATAGCAGGAGCTGGATTTGCTCTGCCATTCATCGGAGGAGTCAAGGTAGCGGATTTGGCAATCTTTAGTAGGCAGTTCTCCACGATGATAGACGCAGGCGTTACATTGGTCAAGGCGCTTTCTGTTCTGGAGGAGCAGACAGGAAGCGGTACCTTGAAGAAGGTTATTAACCAGGTGAGAAGGGATGTGGAAGGTGGAGAGAGCCTTTCGCGAGCTATGGCGAAGCATCCACGCGTTTTCAATGACCTTTATGTCGGTTTGATCAGGGCAGGAGAAGTGGGTGGAGCGCTTGAGGAGGTCCTCCAGAGAATTTCTAAGTTCTTGGAGGATGACCTCGCCCTGCGCAGGAAGGTAAAAGGAGCTCTAACCTACCCTGTAATCGTTATCGGTTTTGCCTTGGTTATCATCATTGGTCTCGTTACTTTCATAGTGCCGAAGTTCATATCAATGATTCAGGAAATTACCCAAAAATCAGAGGCTTCCCAGGAGCTTCCACCTCTAACGCAGGCTTTGATGAACTTCAGCCAGTTCTTGATACATAAATGGTATTGGATAGTCGCGATATTGGTTGGGCTTTTCCTTGCTATCCGCTTCATCCGCAGCACTCGTTGGGGCAAGAGAGCATGGGACTTTATGATGTTGAAGCTCCCTGTGGTAGGTAAGCTCGCTCATAGGCTTGCTATAGCACGCTTTGCTCGCACGCTTGCCACACTCCTTGGTTCCGGTGTTCCCATCCTGCAGGCTATGGAAACCACTGCTGGCACGGTGGGTAACTCCATAATCGGGGATGCGATTATGGAGGCAAGGGCACGCATCAGGGAAGGTGACCCCATCGCTGGTCCCATGCAGAAGAGCAAATACTTCCCTCCTATGGTCGTGCATATGGTAAGTGTGGGCGAGGAATCTGGCGCGCTTGATGATATGCTCCTCAAAGTTGCCGAATTCTATGAGCAGGAGGTTGATACCGCCATCCAATCCCTCTCCGATGCTATCCAGCCGGTGGTACTGATTCTCCTTGGTGGTGCTGTTCTCGTCATCCTTATCGCCCTCTGGGGTCCCATCATCACCGTGCTTCAGAAGATAGGCGAACAAGGCGGAGGCGGCTAAAAAAGCTTAGAAGGAACAATTCATATGTCGGTTTTCCTCCTGGCAGTCGCCTTCATTTTCGGGGCGATAGTGGGTAGTTTCTTGAATATGCTTATATGGCGACTGCCAAGGGAGGAATCTATAATCTTTCCTCCCTCTCATTGCCCAAAATGCAACGCTCGCCTTCACACGATAGACCTAATACCTATTTTCAGCTATCTCATTTTGAGAGGGCGCTGTAGATACTGCGGGGAAAAAATAGAACCCCGCTATCTCATCGTTGAGCTTTCCGCATCAATACTTTCCCTTCTTTTGACATATAGATTTTTGATTTACGAGCAGGAACCCCTCTCTCTTCTGCTATATTTGCCCTTCGTCTATGCTCTCATCGCCATTCTCTTTATAGACCTTCAGCATTATATAATTCCCGACGAACTTTCTTTCTTCACCATCGGTTGGGGAATAGCGATTGATATTCTGAAGATAGTAAAGGGAGAGGAAGAGTTATTGTTCGGTTTCCTTCCTCCCGCCATTCTTTCAGCTATTGTTATGGGGGTTTTAATCGTTCTTATAGATTTTCTTGGGAGGAAGATGTTCAAGAAGGAGAGTATGGGAGGAGGGGATGTGAAGTTATCTGCAGGGATGGGTGCTTGTCTTGGCTGGAAGAATGCTCTCCTCGCCTTTTTCCTTGCTGTTTTAGTGGGAGCGCTTTGGGGAATTTACTTGATAGCGAGGAGAAAAAAGGAGTGGGGAACATATTTACCATTCGGACCATTCCTTGTAGTGGGAAGTATAATAGCAATCTTTTTCGCTCCTCAGATTATAGATTTTTACCTGACCTTTGCGGGATTCAGATAATTTGGGAGGAGGGAGAAAGCAAAGTCTTCCCCCTCCTCCATTATTTTTGAGCTATAGCTCGCAAGAGCCGTAGCGTAGAGTTCCGCCACGCATCACTGAGAACAGCTGGTCCCATTTCATCCACTTGATTATTATTTACGTCCATTTATAATTTCGAAAGAATTTTTAAGTAGAGAAAAGAGGCCCGTGGGAATTGTTATAGGTAAATTGCTCTTTTGATATTTTCGCCTCCCACACTAATTCTACCTATAAATTATTCTAAATTATTCTTTTAAAAAGATTAGCAAGGATCTCTGTGGGGGAGACCCTGTTTTGTTTTGAAATCGAGTCTCCCCCCTTTTTGATTTAATCCTCAACCGTTATTGCTTCGGCTGGGCAGGAGTTTGCCACCTCCTCAAGGTCGCAGGCTTCTAAATCAGCATCGGGGAGGACATAAGCCTTGCCCTCATCATCAAGGGCGAAGACCTCAGGACAGCTCTCCTCACAGAGTCCGCAACCTATGCATAGCTCTCTGTCAACCTTTACCTTCATCTTCTCTTTACCTCCTTGAAAAAGATTTTCAATTATACTAACGTTTAAAACGAAATATGTCCATTAAAATTTTCCTGATGAAATCATATATTTAAAGAAGATTCTCCTAAATGATAAACCACATTAGGCGGGCGAAAGTATGAAGGTGCCAAGACCTTTGGAGAGGGAACGACTTAGGGCATCCTGAATTGAATCTCCGTCTACCTTTTCTATCTTTACCAGAGTTTCCTCTAATTGCACTATCCTCCCTCTATAAAGGAGCGAAAGGGCAAGGCGCGTCATCCTCTGAAGGGAGGATTCAAGCGAAAGCAATATAGCGTTTTTAAGCTGTTCTTTAGACCTTTCCAGCTCTTCCTTCGTCACCCCTTTTTCTTTTATTGATACGAGTTCCTCTTCTATCAATTCTAACAGGATATCCTTATTATTAGGTCGCGAGGCTGAATAAATGTTCAATAGTCCGCAATCCTCAAGAGCGATGTCTTCCGCTTCCACATCATAACATAGCCCTCTTTCATCTCGCAATTTCTGGAAAAGGCGAGAGGAGCTTCCCCCACCCAAAAGGTTAGCAAGAACGCCGTAGGCATAATGCCAATCATCCTCAGCCTTGGCGCTTTCAAGGGCAACACAGAGATGCACCTGCGTTGAGGGATGGACAGCTTCTTTTCTTCCGGGATTGAATTGTGGAGGTTCACGATATGGTTTCTTTATTCCATTTAGTTTCCCTAACAGATTCTCAAGGTGTTTTAAGAAATCGGCTTCCTCATCAATCCTTCCAGAAACCGAGACAATTATCGCTTCAGGATTGTGATAGAAAGCGAGGAAATCTATCAAGTCCTCCGGCGTGACGGAAAGAACCGTTTCCTCCGTGCCAAGGATAGACCTTCCCAACGGATGTCCATCCCATACGAGGGAAAGTATATTTTCCTTCACAACCTCCTCTGGGCTATTGTCTCTGTCCTTCATCTCTTCAATAATCACCTGTTTTTCCTTCTCCAGTTCTTCCGCTAAGAGGAGGGGATTTTTGAATATATCCACAAGAATATCGGTGGCTATGGATAGCTTATCATAGGGAGCTCGGATGTAGAAGAGAGTATAATCCTTGTGCGTCAATCCGTTGAAATCCCCGCCTAACATATCGGTTATCTCGGCGAGCTTTTGCCTATCGTATCGCTCGCTACCCCTGAAGAGCATATGTTCCAGAAGATGGGCTATACCCGCTTTTTCTTCCTCCTCGTCCTTGGACCCCACTTTCACGAGGATACCGAGAGATGTTGAGTAGGAAGAGGGGTTATTTTCTATCGCTACTCGGACGCCGTTGCTTAGGGTTACTTCTTTGGGAACTCCGTCCAACTTGTTTCTGCCCCGTTGGCGAGAATAGCTTTTTCCTTGTCAAGGTAATCCGACCCGAGGGGTCCACGCTTTCTACGCGAACAAGAATTTCATCTCCCACCTGTAGGACCTCCTCCACCTTCTTTATCGGTTTTGTGGATATCTGGGAGATGTGGAGGAAAGCCTCTTTGCCGGGAAGTATCTGCACCATAGCTCCTGTTGGTGATATGCTTGTGACTTTACCCGTGTAGACATCTCCAGGTTTGATTTCACTAACTATGCTGAGTATTCTATCGCGAGCTGCTTCGCCTTGTTCAAAGGTTGGAGCAGTGATGTAAACCGTTCCGTCCTCCTGTATGTCTATTTTGGCATCCGTATCAGCAACTATCTTACGGATTGTCTGACCGCCCGAGCCTATGACGAGGGCTATCTTGTCCTTGGGAATTGTGATGCTGATAACGAGAGGAGCATAAGGGGAGATGCTTTCTCGGGGAGCGGGCATTATTTCGTCCATTTTATCAAGGATGTAGTGGCGGACTTCCTTTGCTCTTTCCAGAGTTGCCGAGACCATCTCTTGGGTCAAACCATTGTTTTTCACATCAAGCTGAATAGCCGTTATACCATCTCTTGTCCCGGCTACCTTGAAATCCATATCGCCAAATCTGTCCTCAATGCCCTGTATATCGGTGAGAAGCTTGAATTTATCGCCCTCGCTGACCATTCCTATGGATATACCAGCCACAGCTTTTCTCACTGGAACGCCCGCATCCATAAGGGCTAAGGAGGAAGCACATACTGATGCCATAGAGGTTGAGCCATTGGATTCCAGAACCTCTGAGACAAGGCGAATTGCGTAAGGAAATTCCTTTTCAGGAGGGATGACCTGCTCAAGTGCCCTTTCGGCAAGAAAACCGTGCCCTATCTCCCTGCGAGAAGGACCTCGTAGCGGCCGCGCCTCACCAGTGGAGAAAGGCGGGAAATTGTATTGATGCATAAATCTCTTGCTTTCTTCTTCAAGTATACCCTCGAGCTTCTGTACATCCTCTAAAGCTCCCAGGGTAGCGACAGTAAGAACCTGCGTCTGCCCCCTACGGAAAAGTCCCGAGCCATGAACCCGGGGTAGAATGCCAACCTGGCATTCTATCTCCCTGATATCCTCGGGAGCTCTCCCATCCGGTCTTCTCCCCTTTTCCATTATTTCCTTTCTCACTATTTCCTCTTCTATTTCCTCTATCGCCAGTGCAATCGCCTTCGTTTGTTCGGGGAAAAGCTCGCCCAGTTCTTGGATTAGCTTCTCCTCTACCCCCTTCATAGCAGTTTCCCTTTCCTTCTTGTCCTCTATGAAGATGGCGGAGACGAGTTCATCATATCGCTGTCGCACCGCTTCTTTTATCTCATCGGGACAGGTTATAATGGTGTAATGTTCGCTCTTCTCCTTACCTGCCTTTTCCCTGAGTTCTATCTGCATATCAATGAGAGACTGAATGTAAGGCTGGGCGAACTCGATTGCGGCTACTATATCTTCCTCTTTAGCTTCATTCCCCTCAAAATCAAGCATAACAACCCTTTCCCTTGTCGCAGCAATGACCAGGTTGAACTTCTTCTCCAAGACGGCGAGGGAGGGAGGATTTATGATAAATTCGCCGTTCTCCTTACTCACCCTCACTACACCTATGGGACCATTGAAGGGAATATCCGATAGGGTGAGGGCAGCGGAAGCGCCAAGAACGGCAAGGATATCGGGTGGATTGAGGGGGTCGGCACATAACGGCAAAGCGATGACCTGAACATCATTTCTCAACCCTTGTGGAAACAAGGGGCGAAGGGGGCGGTCCATCATTCGGGCATAGGTAATCGCGCGCTCGGAAGGTTTACCTTCCCGTTTGAAGAAGCCACCAGGTATCTTCCCCACTGCATAGAGGCGTTCCTCAAACTCACAGGTGAGGGGAAGGAAATCTATATCCTCCCTTGTTTCTGAGGATGAGCAAACCGTAACAAGGACTACACTATCCCCTTCTTTAACAAGGACTGCAGCATTTGCTTGCCTTGCTAACCAACCTGTCTCAATAATCAGCGGTCTCCCACCTATATCTCTTTCCGCTTTAGCTACTTCCATTTTAACCTCTCAATCTCAATTTCCTTAATATTTCCCGATATTTTTCTGGGTTTTCCCTGGCGAGATAATTAAGGAGTCTTCTCCTATGACCAACCATCATAAGAAGCCCCCTGCGGGAATGATGGTCTTTATGATGCTCCCGCAGGTGTTGAGAAAGCTTATTTATTCTTTTTGTAAGCAGTGCGATTTGCACTTCTACCGAGCCCGTGTCCTTTTCGTGGCGGGCGAACTCGCGTATTATCTGCTCTTTTTCTTCCTTATAGAGGGGCATCTAATATTTTCACCTCCGAAGAAATTCTGTAATAAACATTAACAATTTTTCACGCCATTGTCAAATTAAACCATTGGCTAAGGCACTTATGATGTCCTCTATAAGTTCATCGCCGAATCGTTTGTCCTGCCATAGTCGGAACCATACATAAATTATCCTACCTGGAGCGAGAGAACCACTCTTAAATCTCACTGCAGCACAGCCATCGCCCCTTGACTCTCCTTTCCCATCATAAAGGGTTACCAATGGTATGTAATCGGCTTCATCAGGAGACCAGAAGTTACCCATCGGTCGCCAGCGAAGGTCTCCGCTATCGTAGAAGGGAAATTCCGAGGGCACATTTTTGATGATTTTCTGCGAGGGATTTCTCTTAAAAATGAATTTCTCCCCAGCAGGGGGCTTTTCCCACGGAGCATACTGCTGGGGATTAGTGGGTGGCATACTTCCACCACTTCCACAGAGGGTGAAGCCAAAGCGATGATAAGATGGTAATAGCTCTCCTTTCTCATTATAAGCGAAGGGAGTCGGACCGCTGGCGAAGGAGATAATCGTTCCACCTCCACGAAGATAGTTTATTATTGCCCTATCCCCATCCCCTTTTTCCTTCACTGTTTGAATATAGCTTTCGTCGCCAAAGACGAAAAGGAGGGGGAAATTCTTCGGGTTAAAGACATTTGGGTCAACGAATTCCTCTGGAGTGAGAGGGTAAAGAATACCCTCTTTCAAAGCTTGTTGGAATATATCAGGGGGAGTATTGTCATGTCCAGGAGGAAGGGGAAGAATAGCGCACCTTCCGAACTTCCTAAGATATTCGGCAATTCTTTTGCCCTTCTCTCTTTTCAATCCCTGGACCTTCTCATATTCCCTTTGCTCCCGGATGGCGGAGAAAACAGTATTCAAGCGGGAACCTTTCTTTGCCAGTGTAAGAGCGAACAGAAGGCAATCCTTTGCCTCAATTGCTTCTATATCTCCCTGTATGGGAGAAAATGCGAAGGAAATCCGCCAGGTGAATATCGGTGGCCATCCCTCGATGGCTGTAAGTGTATTTTTCAGCTCAATAGGAATTGTTTTGTTTTTGGATAGCTTAATAAAAAGTTTTGATTCCGGATTAATATCTCCAACAAGGGCGAAAATATAATCCCATTTCCCCTTAATCTTAAGCGGGACATTTCCTTGAAGGGCAACGGGATAGTTCTCCAGCCCCGGTTCTATGAGGACGAAAGGAACGCCAAATAGCCACTTGAGTCCCCCCTCATAGCCGGCCCAGGAGGAATTATCAAGCCAATCCCTTTTTATTCTGACATTTGCGAATCTACTTATGTTTACCGGTAGGAAATCCGAGGAGGTGGATAAGGCATCCCAGCGAGTTCTTTCCTTTGCTATCCCGCATTGGAGAATCGTGGTAGTGGGAGGTAGATTTCCCACTTCTATAAAATCACCATTTTTGACACCCGAGATGAGGATTGTATCTGGTCTATCAGTGAAAATCGTTGGGCTGACGGGTTCGCCGTTAACCCTTATTACCTTTTTCCTTAGGTCCGCAAATGGCCAGGTTATCGCTAATGAAAATTTTTTATCCAGTTTGCTGAGCATTTTGAAGGAAAAGTTCGCATCCGCATCGGCTCTATAGTCGGAAATGGTGGTATGCGTTCCTTCAATGTTGAAAGCGAGCGCTGATTTCTCGCGGCAAACAACCCGTGCCATTGCTCCAGCAGGTGGGTAAACCAGTTGTTCCAACCCTCCCCATAAGCCACCGAATTTGCTCCTCTGATTTTTCTCGTAACCGGGAACGCTATCGCACAGCGCCCATATTTCCGCGAATTCTCCATCCCACTCAAGAACGCTCTTATGGAAGGGGGAATCCCTGAACAGCCAATGCCACCTCTCCAGTATTCCCCTAAGGTATTGACCCAAAATCGGGTCTCCAGTTGAAAGATAGGCTAAAAGCACGCCAGCCGTCATCTCCCAGAGCTCGTTTGCGCTACCTATACCTATCCAAAATTCTCCTGCATTACCTCCCATCATCCAGGAGGAATCTATGTTATCCGTGGGGTCGTTGTCCGAGCTGAACATCGCTAAACAGCGATATACGAGGCTACGGGTCAGTTTCCTGGCTAAAGCAACGAGTTGATTTCTCTTTGGGTCGTTGCGGAAGGTGTCGGCGTATTTTATACAGAATGTGGCGAAAGGAGCGGCATCCCAAGCGAACATACCATCAGGGACATCGGGGTAGCAGTTTCTTGTGAAAAGTATATGCTTAAGCCAGAGGAGGGTGCCATCTATGTAAGGGAGGTAGCGAGGGTCACCCTCGTTGCGATAGGCGTCAAGGAAAGCAAGAGCGCAGAGTGTGCCGTGGATGTTGTGAATGGTTGGGACGCCCTTTCCCCAAAATTCCTGCCAATCACCTTCCAGTGGCCATTGCCAGTAAATACAATGGTCACCATTTATATCAATGTGTTGGGCATATCTTTCCAGACGGGCGAGGTCCCTATGAAGTATCTCTATAGCTTTGCTGTCGCCCTTTTCGTAAAAATAATCAAGCGGCCAAAGCCAGCTTGTCCCGATACCGAGAATTGTTCCCTTCCTTATGAAACCATCACCAGGATGCTCCTGAATGAGACCATAAAATGGAGGATGGTTGAATTGCTCTACTCTGTAAGGGGTAGGTAGCCAGGAGAGGTCGTTGTAGTTGGGGACAGAAGGCATAAGGTTTCGGTACCGGCGCCAGGCGAATTCGTTGCAGAAGGCATTGGGGTCTGAATCGCAGGGAAGGTCAGTGGAATAAAGCAGAGTGAAATGCCCTTCAAATACATCACCTTTTTGTGGATAGCGGAGCTGGCGATGAGGCTTCGCGTAAGGTAGGACGAGGGCGATGAATTCGTCCAGATTTCTGCTTCTCCAACAATAGGCGATGCCCACCTTGGGTGGTATTTCACCCTTCAGGCGGGATTCATAAAAGGCGTAGCCAATATATAGCTTCTTGTCAGGATGCCACAAACCTGCAACAGGTTGGGCGTGGGCGGCTATGGAAGGAGCATAGGTCCAATTCCCCGACCATTCCGAGGCAATCTTCCTTGCTTCATATGAGATGCCAAGGAGGGGATAGGGGTCAATGTTAGGGGTGGCAATAGCCCACCCGCCACCTCCCTGGAAGACCGGGCTACCAGGAAGAGAGGCTGCGAGGAAGTGAAAGGGAATTTTCCCAAACTGAGATTCCCATTTGGATTGATCGAAATCCTTTATTTCCAATCTGAAATATAGCTCGGGATACTCATCGTAGGAAGAAAAGGAAATTCTTAAAACAGAATTATTGAAAGAAATGGCTGGATTTGTTCGGAAATTTGAGAAGATAAGCGAATTTCCAATTTTCTTCCAGTGAGTTGGGTAGATTGACCCAAGGCTGTCCCAATAAATTTTAGCTATTTCTTTGCCTTTTATAATAAGCGAGAAACCGGTTACGAGATTTTTGTCCTCAATGATTGCTATTTTCGTTTCTCCTCTGCTTATCGTCGGTTCCAGAGGAAAAAGGTGAGGAAGAGAAATTGAAACGGCAAGCAATAATAATATCCTTCTCATAGTAACATTTTTATCATAAAACCTAAAATGAGTCATCTTTTTATAGGAGAGTTCAAAAACTTGTGGAGTTTTCGTCCACCTTTGTTGAATAATTAATCATTGATAGCGTTTAGGCTTCCTAAACCGGGGAAATTGTCTATTGGCTTTTAAGCGATTTTCCGGGGGAAAATTATAGTGAGAAGAGGAGAAAGTATTCTGTAGGAAATACAGTTAACTTAAAGAAGGTCGGAAACATGCGGAAATCTTAATTTGAAAAATTTTGGGTTGGTGAAAGCTCCTCAAATGAAACTGTAATATAGTTGTTGGGGGAAATTATGCAGAAACACAAAATGACAAAAAAAATAAAAATTTATGACACATTAGTTAACTATAAATAGAATTAAAAATATTTGTAAAGAAAGGAGGTAAAGAATGAGGATAACATTTTGCTTATTGATAATTCTTCTTTTCTTTGGGTTAGTTTTTGCTCAGGAAGAGGAGATTCCCGAGGTCGCCATAGCTGTTGAAGTGGAGGCTGAGAAGGAGAAACCCGCCCAGGTGGTGGAAGTGCCGCTTGAGAAAATAGAGAAGATGGTCAATGTCCAATCGGTTCCCGATGTTATGAAACGATTAGCGGGAACGATGCAGGCTACAGGCGCCGCTCTATGCGCCTCTATGCCCATAGTCAGAGGTAATGATAGCAAATGGACACAAGTTCTCGTTGAAGGTGCAACCCTATCTCCCATAGGGAGACCTTATGTCCTCAATATGATGCCCTTAACTGCTGTTGAGAAGGTAGAGGTTATAAAAGGACCTGCTCCTCCCCAATATCCTGGCTCAACGATAGGCGGAATTGTCCTTCTTACATTGAAGAGCGGGGACAAGTATCCAGGGGCTGAGGCGAAATTAACTATGGGTGGTTATGGTAGACAGACATATGAGTTGCAAGCTGGAGGGGGAAATGAGGAGAAGAATTACTTCTTCGCTTTTAACAAGGACATCAATTCGGGTTGGCGTCCCAATCAGCGAAAGAATCTCACGGAGAGCTCTTTAAAGATAAATTATTCACTCGGCGAGGGGGAAAGCCTGACATTTACTGGAACTTCTATGACCGGTTTGATATGGGGCTATAGACCAACTGGACCCAATCCGTTTGGCAGCTGGGAAGCGGAATGGACTATTGATTCCCGTTCAACCGGCTCTATAACCTACAAGAAGCAGATAAGCGAAAAAGCCGATTATTTCCTCAGAGTTGCTCCTTACTCTTTCTCGGGCAATCAGGTATGGCAAAGTTATGATAAGAAAACGGGAAAGGTGAACCCCGTGTTTATGCCTTGGAAATATTCGCTTTGGAAGACGGAATTCCAATATAACATCCGACCAGCTCCCGAAGTTGTCTGGACATATGGTATGGGTTATCAGAAGGATATCTTCCGCACACCTGGGCAACAAGATGTTTCAAAAATGGGGCAGATTACGGGGAATATGTGGAAGAAATACGACCAGACATTCCAATGGGCTTTTATCCAGAACACATTCCTCACCAGGAATAAAGATGCCTATACCCTTGGTCTCCGCTATGATACTGCTGACCCGGGGAAGGATATAATCTCTCCTTTCTTCAGTGTCCACCATCAGATTGACCTTTCTACCAGGTTGAGATTGGCTGTGACTAAGAACAGAAGGTTCGCCGATTTGAACGAGCTTTATGGAGAAGGAATGTGGAAAGGAAATATAAATCTACGTCCGGAGATTGGCTGGACCTATCAAATAGACTGGGAGAAAAAGTTAGCTAATTCATCTCTAATTGTATCTCTCTATCAGACAAAGTTGGACAATGTGATAGTAGCAGACCAGTACAATCAATACCAGAACGTTGGAAGGGCGCGCCTCAGAGGTTTGGAACTGGAGTGGGATAAGGAATTCCCCATCGGCACACTATGGCTGAACTACACATACTTAGATGCGAAAGACCTTGTTAATGATCGCCCTCTTGTCGTTGTCTTTCGCACCGCTGCGCCAAGGAATATGTTGAAGACGGGATTTTCCTTGAAAGGGAAAGCGAACACGAGTTATGATTTTGAAGTTTTAGCGATCGGTCCGAGGCGCACGGATGTTGATAAGCCTACTTTTGTAGGTGCCCCTTGGAATGTGACGGTTCCTACGGAAGTAGGTGGCTATGTTCTTGTAAACTTCAAGATGAACAAATCGTTGAGTAAGGAGAGAACGCTCTTCTTCTCAGTGGAGAATCTGTTTGATAAGTATTACGAGGACCTCGTTTTCTATCCTGGACCGGGAAGATGGATTAGCGTAGGTCTATCCCAGAGGTTTTAAGCGATTAGGGAGGCGGACTTTAGTCCGCCTCCCTTTAAAATTATAAAATTAACTTTTTACGGATACCAG
>JACIXQ010000013.1:0-365 GCA_014360465.1 bacterium | reverse complement strand
TGTATGTTTGCTCACACTTCTGTGATTGGGGTCGGGATTACAAGCAGCTTGGCATACATTGGGGAAGGGAATCCTGTTCCCACCACAAGTAGCGTTTGTCTGGGAGTCGGCGAAGGCGATTATCTCTGCCGGTGCGCGGACTTCCGACATCTTAACAACAGGACCCCAGTTGCCTCCTGACCAGTCGCAACCGAGGTTGGGCATAAGGACCTCATTGGCACCAATGGTTATCCAGTGACCGGCGAAATCGGGAGGCAAGAACCAACTGTTCCAACTGGGGTCCCATTGAGCTCGGTCTGGCGCAACAAGGGCTATCTGGTTCAGCATATGAACTGCCGAGGGACAATCCCATACGGCGGCGTTCT
>JACIXQ010000129.1 GCA_014360465.1 bacterium | reverse complement strand
CTCCTTCAAACATTCCTTTATGAAACCCTCCATAACCTCCCTGATTCCCTTATACTCATCCTCACTTATGCTCTTGAAACCATGTGCAAGTGTGCTCTGATTCCTCTTCCTCAAAACCTCCCTCAACTCCCCTTCTTTCAACTTGAAAGCTTTCCCTATTACATCGTCCAGCTCGTTCAAAAGCTCGTATGCATCAACCAATCCCAAGCGAATCTTCCCCTCTTTCCTTCTACTCTCATAATGTTCCCTTAACCTTTCCGGCAGCAAACCAACATCAACATCGCTCGTATCAATGCCGTACTCGCTCTTCAATCTTAGCTGGGCAAGCGCCTCCAAAGCCCTGTATAACCTCGCCGTTGCCTCATCATACCTTCCCCTAACCTCACATCGCTCGGCATTCAAAAGCAAATCCTGAACCACAGCATATTTGATTGGTGCATCTTTATGACTTATGGAAATCCTCTCCTGTTCCACCTCTTCCTTGAACTCCTTTTCCATCTTAATCCTATCCCCGATGACCTTATCCCAAAAGCAAAGATAATCCTGCCAAAGTTCCTTCCTATATGGTTGAGCCTTCTTAAAGGCACCAAGCGAATCATAGGCATCCCAAAGCCTAAATATCCCTATTATTTCAAATTTTTTCTGCAGGTCATCCTGGATTTCGCTGGAAAATTCATGCTTGGAAAGAACCGCACGGATTAGCTCCTCGGCGCTTGTGTAATGAAAATTTTCCAAAAGGAAATCAACCGTAGAATGAAGCTCTTCATAATAAGGAAAAGAAAGCGGAATTTTGCGAGTTGTCTCACCCCCAACCACCGCAATGAGGTTCCTTCTTATTCCCGTCGTCAGACAAATGTCCAGTGCTTTATGAGTCGCTACCCAAAATAGGGCAGCGCACATCGTCTTCGTTCCTCCCGTGTAATCAGCGAGCATTTTCGCATTCGGATATCTCTTCTTGACTTCCTCTACCTTACTAATTATTTTGCTTATACAATCCTCTGGGTCGTCAGGACGGACGAGAATCGTTTCGTGGGTTATCTCCCCTGTTTTCATTAAAATCTCGGGCAGAAGCACATATGAGCCTTCCCTCGTGTTACTATCCTCGCTACAGACAAACACACATAAATCCGGTTTCAAACTATTGATTGAAGTTATCAATGGTTCGGGACTTCCACCAACGGTAAGAAAAAGTATCTTCATTCATCGTTCACCTCCTTCTCCAGTAAAACCCAGCCGAAAGGTGTAACAATAACTTTATCTTTTTCTCGCCTCCTCAGCGCTCTCCTGGTCATAGGGAACTTCCCCTTGTGGCTTCTCTTAAAGAACTTTATCCTTATCTCCTCCCTTAAATCGTTTGAAAGAGCCAGCCAGATGGTCAGCGAAGGAAGTCCACCGCCCCATCCAATCCTCATAAGATATCCTCTTCCTTCCGTCTTGTTTAGAAGCCATTCATAATATCCCTTACCACCACCCCCAACCTGCTTCTGTTCCATTCTCGCCACTTCCCTATAAAATCCATCAACTTTGACAAGAAAATCCTCAAAGCTATCAAATAATACTTTACCTGCTTTTTTAAACCTCTCAAAAAGCTCCTCATCAAAGACAATCTCTATTTGAGTTTCCACGGCTTCTTTTTGATATTCAAGAAATACAGATAAGTCCTTACGGATATTGCCATCAGCAAAGGTTAATTCCTCCCCAATCCAGAGCGAATCCCTTTCCCAGGGCTTGGAATCGCTCACCTTTATCACCCTCAATATATCCGTGTAGGGCGAGTTATTCTTATCGTTCAAGCGATAATTTTGAAATATCTCTTTATCCAACTCATCATCAACAATCTTTGCTATTCCTTTTTTCCTCACTGCCTCCCTCACTTTACTCTCCCAAGTTGCCGGATCGGATTTTACCTTATAATACCATAAAGCGGTTCGCATTGCTCCCTTTATAGCCGTCCCCGGCACATATGGACGCTGGAAAGCATCCCGCGTAAAGGGACGAATACTCTTGCCAATTGGCGATGTTCCCTCCAATTTGCAGGAATATAGAGCAACCTCTTTTAGAAGCTGTGGGGTTAAAAGATTTTTGTTTTTGAGATATTGTGTGAGGGAAAATCCAGGCTGTTCAAAACCACGAATAAAATCGCTCAGCACCCCTTTCTGCTCAAGAAATTTGCCCAATTTATCCTCCCTAACTACAATTAGCCTGTCCCCATCGATAATATATTCAAAAGGGAAAATAGATTGGAACCTGCCACCTATGTGGAGGGGTGATAAAACCTTAAGGCGAAATCTATGAACCTTCAGCATCCAAAATCACCCCCACGGGAAAAGTCAACGCATAACGATAAACCTTGTGCGGATAACCTTCAGGTGTCAAATCAAGGAAACTCCCCCTGATATTCCGAGAGAAAACCGAGCCCTCGGCGAGCATCCACACCGCTTTTCTACGAACTTGCTGGGAAACAAATGGAGAATTCACCCAGCCTCCTCTCAGAATAAGTTGATAATATGAACTTTCAAGGTCCACATCATCAAGCGGGGAAGGAACGACGAGACTTAAGGTGAGAATTGGTGAGTCCGCTTCTGGTGGAGGGAACAATGTGGTTTCCTCAAAGGAGATGACTTTGAAGTGCCCGTAGCCGAGGGAACGTTCCCCTCCGATTCCGATATCTCCTAACAGGTTGAAAGCACCCTTTATCTTGTTTAACAAGCTCTCTTCCTTCAGACGCAAGAGGAAGAATAGCCCACCTCTCTCAGGGAAAAAGTAGGCGGAACGATAATAAATTTGTGATTTCATATTAACCCTGTCAAGCTTTACTCCTGGCAGAAGTTCCTGTCTGGGAAGCTCGTCATCCCAGGAGTCGGTTTCCCAGGAAAATTCTTCACCACTGAGCCACTTTTTGAACAATTCTTCTGGTATAAGACGCATCTTCTTCAAATCCTTCAAACGCTTCGTATCTTCCAATTTGGGGGTTATCAGCGGGCGGGGGAAGAAAAGTTTGTTCTCAAAGAAGGGAAACGCCGAAGAGACGAGGAATGGAGGGGAGGAAAGAAAAGAACTCAACAATGCCTCTACTTCAGCTCGTCCATAGAGAAGACCATAGGCATTGGCAAAAGCGGAAAAAAGGAGGTCTGAAGGGACCCAGGGCAAACTTCCCTCTAAGCCGATGCCCACTTCCCCTATATGGAAAGGGGTTTTAGGTTTTATTTTAACGAGAAAATCTCGCATCCTTAAAATCCCGCTATTTCCTGGATTTTAGAAATTGCCTCATCTATTGAACTAACTTTCCACTCTTTTCTATGCTCGTCTTTGCTGGTTAGATACCATTCGCCCTTGCGATATTCTATTTTGGACAATTCGAATTTTACTTTGCCATAACCCCTTGAACCGTGCCCGCCCAAGTAGTCGTCCTCAAGGAGGCGCATAGCAGAAAGCAGATTCCCCAAATCCTCCTTCAATTGAGCTTCGTTTTCTACAGTGTAGACTATCTCAAGCTGAAAAACAGAACCCGCTGGAACTCTCTCTATCTGGCGAGGATTGGCTGCGGATGTCACCCTATCTATGGCGTTCTCAAATTTCCACTCCGTGTATAGAAGCCCCGTTTCTATCTCAGATAACTTTTCCTTGCTATCTTCTGTTAGGGGAAGGTCACGCACAGCGAGGCGGGAAGGGATGTTCTCCCCTTCACCACCCATAGGAGTTGAGCCGAATAGGCGGCAGATTTCGCAGTTTTTCTCCGTGCAGGAATGTATCCTCACTCCGCCAACATTTGCATTAAACTCCTTCCCAAGTCTCCGCTCTAAAAGGGAACGCATCTTGCCCTTGAGAGAGCTTCCCGGCACATAGGGAAATTCCGTTATCGGGTCGCGAACTACGGGAAGGTCAATCCCTCCAATCTTCATTGCCTCCCTTCTTGCCCCAATATGGAGCCCCGTGAGGCATCGCATATTTCCCTCTATTATCACTTTACCAAGGATTGGTCTTTCAATCTGCATATTTACTCACCTCCGTAGAACTTATGGTAAGCAATTA
>JACIXQ010000128.1 GCA_014360465.1 bacterium | reverse complement strand
GGAGGTGTTTGAGGACAAGTAGTTAGGAGGTTTCTTATGAAGGGCGAAGGGACTTCCTAAGTCCCTTCGCCCTCCTTTTTATTTAAATCTCTTGAGGAGGCTAAATTTTGATGAGAAGGGAGATAATTCTAACAGAAGAAGGCTATCAAAGATTGAAAGAGGAGCTGGATTATCTCAAAACGGTGCGAAGAAAGGATATCAGGGACCGCCTTAGAGAATCGCTGGATTTTGGGGAAGTTGGCGAAAATCCCGAATATGAGGAGCTGAAAAGAGAGCAGGCAATGGTTGAAGGCAGGATTGAAGAGCTTGAAACAATCTTGAGCTTAGCTCGCGTTTTAGATGAGGAAAGTATAAACACGGAGAGTGTGGACATAGGTTCCAAAGTAACCGTCCTTGACCTTGATTCACAGCAGACACTCCAATTCAAAATCGTTGACCCGATTGAGGCAGACCCCCGCAGGGGCTATCTTTCCCTTGAATCACCAGTGGGTGCAGCTCTTCTTAATAGGAAGAGGGATGAGGAGGTTGTTGTGAAAGTCCCCGCTGGAACTCGTCGTTTTAAAATCCTGGATATAACGAGATAGCCGATGGCAGGAGAGAGCCTCGTTCAACATCGTCTTCAGAAGCTCTTGGAGCTACAAAAAAGGGGTATAAATCCATATAGAGAGGAAAAATATCCAAGGACCCATCTTGCTGAAGAGGTCAAGGGGAATTTCCCCTATTTGGAAGGGCAAACCGCCAGGATTGCCGGGCGGGTTATGGCTATAAGGAGACATGGAAGAAGCACATTTTTGGACCTGCAGGATTCCTCAGGAAAAATACAAGTTCTTCTCAGACAGGATAAAGTGGGAGAGGAACGCTATGAGCTTTTGGAGTTCCTTGACATTGGGGACATATTGGGAGTAAGTGGGCAGGTGATTAAGACAAGGACCGGCGAGATAACGGTTGAAGCAGAGGAATTTGTTTTTCTCGCAAAAGCTCTCCAGCCTTTTCCCGAGAAATGGCATGGTTTGAAGGAGCCCGAGCTAAGGTATCGTTTCCGCTATCTTGACTTAATAGTGAATGAGAGGACGAGGGAGATATTTTATAAGAGGGCAAGGATTATTCAAGGGATAAGGGAATTCTTCATTCAGGAGGGATTCATTGAGGTTGATACGCCGATGATGCAGCCGATTCCGGGTGGGGCGTCTGCCCGTCCGTTCATAACCCATCACAATGCCCTTGATATGGACCTCTATTTGAGAATCGCTCCCGAGCTTTATCTAAAGCGTCTGCTCGTGGGCGGTATGGAAAAGATATTTGAGCTCGGGAGATGTTTTCGTAACGAGGGGATTTCCACACGTCATAATCCTGAGTTCACATTGCTTGAGGCATATATCGCCTATGGCAATCTGGACGATATAAGGGAGTTGACGGAGAGCTTGCTGTTCTATCTCGCTAAGAATGTTCTCGGTGGGGAGGAGATAGAATTTAAAGGGAATAAAATATCCCTTAAACCGCCTTTTCAGCGAGTTTCCTTGAGCGAGGCGATTAAAAGGGAAACAGGGATAGAATGGGACGAGGTTAAAGATGTTGAGGAAGCAAAGGGGGTAGCCCGTTCTCTTGGAGTAGATGCTGAAGCTGACAGAACGAAAGGCGAGGTTTTTTTGAAGATATTTGAGAAGTTAGTCGAGCCCAGGTTGATTCAGCCGACATTCGTTGAGGATTTTCCCATTGAGGTTTCCCCTTTGGCTAAACGGAGGCAGGATAATCCATCCTTGACCCGGCGCTTTGAGCTTTTCATTGGTGGAGAGGAGATAGCAAATGCCTTTTCGGAGCTGAATGACCCCATAGACCAAAGGGAAAGGTTCAAGGAGCAGATGAAAAGGCGGGAGATGGGAGATGAGGAGGCGCAGAGGATGGATGAGGATTTCCTCTTAGCCCTTGAATATGGAATGCCTCCAGCGGGAGGATTGGGGATAGGGGTTGACAGGCTGGTTATGCTTTTCACCGATTCACCATCGATCAGGGAAGTTATCCTTTTCCCTCTCCTCCGCCCGAGGGAAGAGGACTAAAAATAAAAACAAGGAGGTTTAAGAAATGAGAAAGATAAGAGTAACTGTTTGGAACGAAGGAAGACACGAGAAGCTGGACAAGAGAGTTGCTGAGGTTTATCCTGAGGGCATTCACGGTGCAATTGCCAAGCATCTCAGGACGCTCCCCGATATGGAGGTTCGCACTGCTACCCTTGATGAGCCCGAGCACGGTTTGACAGATGATGTTCTCAACTCAACGGATGTCCTGATCTGGTGGGGGCATATGGCACATCACGAGGTGAGGGACGATATAGTTGAGAAGGTTTATAATAGGGTTTTGAATGGTATGGGGTTGATAGTTCTTCATTCGGGGCATTTCTCCAAGATATTCAGGAAGCTTATGGGGACGACTTGTGACCTCAAATGGAGGGAGATAGGGGAGAAGGAGAGGATATGGGTTGTTGAGCCAGGGCATCCCATAGCGGAAGGATTGGGGGAATACATAGAGCTGGAGCATACGGAGATGTATGGAGAGAGGTTTGATATTCCTGCTCCTGACGAGCTGGTATTTATCAGTTGGTTTGCGGGAGGAGAGGTATTTCGCAGCGGCTGTTGTTTTTATAGAGGGAGAGGGAAGATATTCTATTTCCGACCGGGTCATGAGACCTATCCGATTTATCACAATCCGCAGGTATTGAAGGTTATAGAGAACGCTGTTAGATGGGCAGCGCCGGTGGAAGGACCCGTTCCCCAATTCGGCAACCGCCCTCCCTTGGAGAAGATATAGCCTTTTAGATACTCATTATAATGTAGGGGGAAAGGGATAATCCCCTTTCCCCCTACTTTAAATTTTAAATAACTACGGATTTAGGGAGTAGTTGTGGATTTGAGAGTATCGGTGTATGTAGATGTGTGAGTTATACTCCCTGTTGCGCCCGATTCAGGCTTCTTAAAGCTTGCCGTAAGTGTTGTTGTCTCCACAGATTTCACTAGGCCCTTATCCAAGGCGAGCCATACGGTCATAGACATATTCATATTCCAGCTGAGCACCTCCACATCTGAAGGTGGTGTTTCCAATTTCACATTTGTGAACTTGTAAACCACTTTATAACAGGTGAAGGTGCCCGCGGGAACAGTGACCGTCTCTTGACCAACTAAGTTAGCTACAATATCCGCGGAGAAGGTGGCATCTTCTATTTCTTGCACAACATGCCCCACTTTCCAAGAAGTTGCCCCAGCTTTGAGCATCACAAGGGGTGGGTCAAAAACTGTTATTGGTTCCCACTTCTCATTCTTCTCCTGTTCTCCCCACCACAGAACCTCACCACTTTCGTTTGTATAAAAGCTTCTGTCCCAATATTCCCAGCCCCCGCTGTAGGTCTCCTTCTTAACTACCTGTCCATCTACTTTCTCGATATATGTTTCAATCCAACTTCCTTCTCCATGGTTTTCCTGAACCGTTGTGGTGATTTGGGGAGGGAAGGGGTCTCCTTTGTGGGTGCCGATTATCGTCTGGGTATTGGTACCCGTTTCGGACTGGTCCGATATCCACTCGTAGTAGGTCTGTGTTATTTGTCTCAGGGGATGGGGAAATTTGGGTAACACAAAGGTCAGGGAGAAAGGACCAAACCGCAAACGCTCACGAGATAGCTGCCCCATAACACCTGTAGCCTTTATATAAGAATATTCAGTGCCCGAAGTTTCGTAAGTCTGGGTGAGCCCTTGGTTTAAGGGGAATAGACGAGGTACGTCGCTCGGTGATATAGGTGCAACACCGCCACCACCTCCTCCACAACTACTGAGGAGCATCAAAAGCAATAAAATACTACCTACAAACAACCACACTTTCTTCACTTTGCATACCTCCTTTGTTTTAATTTTTGCTAATAACGGGGTCCCCCATTATTAGCATTGTTTTAATTGTAATTTATATTGAAAATCTTTGCAAGTACCCGCTCTTCCTCAAAAATAATTTACTCGAAAGGGGTTAGTTTCCTCAATAATAATGATGACAAGAGGCAATCATCCCCTACAATTTATTCCTATAACAAA
>JACIXQ010000127.1 GCA_014360465.1 bacterium | reverse complement strand
GCACCATAGTGGAATGGAAATATGACATTTTCCACTTGTCCGCCAAATTCAAGAAGAGTTTCAATCGCACCATGGTGGAATGGAAATACTTCTTTACTTCTCTTTTCATTTTTTAAAGCACCTCCTTGTTTCAATCGCACCATAGTGGAATGGAAATGCGAATCATTCATATGCTTGATATACTTCATTTCCTGTTTCAATCGCACCATAGTGGAATGGAAATTATAGCTGTTCGGCGAGGCGGTAAACCTCGCTCATCAGGTTTCAATCGCACCATAGTGGAATGGAAATATACCATTTGATTTTTAGCGGGCTTGTTTGAGGGGTAATGTTTCAATCGCACCATAGTGGAATGGAAATCATGAGAATATGCATCATAGGGTAGGTAGTAGAAATCAAAAGATTTTATCGGTAAACTAGCAAAGGGAGAAGAGTGCATATAATCGGGAAGGTGATAACACTTAAGTGATTGTTATAGAAAGGAGGGAAAATTTTGAACCAACAGCAAAAAACTGCCTATGGAATAGGTGTAGGTTGTGCTGTTCTATTTCTTTTAGTGATAGGTGGGTGTCTTTACTTTACACTCCGTCCTACTCGTCCTCATACATTTCCTGTTGCACCTTCGCCGAGTTATCAAACAACACCACAGCCAAGTTATCAAACAATACCACAGCCAAGTTATCAAACAATACCACAGCAACAACCAACTACCTCTGCAGAGCCTTATTATGTAGGTAATGCCCGCACGATGAAGTTCCACCGCCCAGGTTGCAGTGTGGCTCAGAAGATTTCCCCAGCGAACAAAGTTTTTCTCCAAACCCGAAATGAAGCGATACAGCGAGGGTTTATCCCTTGCGAAATTTGTCAACCATAGGAATAAAGCGGTATTATAGAGAAGGAGGTGTTAAAATTGAATATATTAGAGGGAACTTTGCGGGCGTTTTCCGACCCGCGCATCGTATTAGGTGTTTTGGCTTTGACAAGGACAGGATTGATTTATCTTCCTTATCGTGCTCTATTTCTATGAGCGCGATAGGAGAGAGTGGGCGAAGGAAAAGGGGAAACTGTTGGAACTGCTGGAAGAGAAAAAAAGAAGGGTTCACTCTCGTTGAAATAATCACAGGTTTGGCGATTATCACTATTTTGTCCGCCATCCTCATCCCTATCACTAAGACCCTCCAGCAAAGCGTCCATAAGCATGTTTCAATCGCACCATAGTGGAATGGAAATTGGAGCTAAAAAGGAAAGGAGAGGAATATGTTAGTTAAAGTTGGCAGTAAAGCAGATATCCTGATTGAGGAGAGCCTCAAAAAGCTTGGCGTCTCAACCGAGGTATTGGAGAAAGCGAGGCGAGAAGAGGAGGAATATGTGGCTGAATACTTATCTCAGCCAGGCATAACCATCTTTCTCATATACCTTCCCAGAAGTTTTTCCCTCTACATTTTCTCCATAGACCCAATAGGTGGTTAAGTAAAATGCTAAAAGTGTTTGAATCGCACCATAGTGGAATAAGAAAGGGGATTTCTTTTGGGGGAAAACTATGTGAGCATTTCTTGTCGTCTCTCGGGGGATTTTAAAGTTTAAAAAATTGTGAACCTTCCCTTACGAAAAGGCTCACAATGAGAGTTCAGAGTTTTCCATCGCTATACCAAAACAATAAGAAATCCTGTAATCTTTCTCAAAAGTTATTTAGATGCGAAAAACCTCTACTTGGGAAAGCTACTTTTTTACTTCATCATCTTATTATCTTGGGAAGCGTGCTCTGGGCGTATTCTATACCGTCTATCTTGTATCTTACCTCGCCGAAAATTGCGGAATATCCCTCTTTCGGGCGCTTCAAGATGAATTCATATATTCCTTCTTTGCCCGTAAGCTCGGTTGGCTCCCACCTCGCTTTGCGGAAATCCAAACTATCCGAACTCGCCGTCCATACCTTTACCTTGATTGGCTCGCCCTCCGGCTTAATCTTCAATTTCAAACCTTCGGGCACTTCCTCGTAGATCCATCTTATCGCCGGCAGTGGCTCTCCCCTTGAACGGGCGAGAGCGAAGGCAGCGATTGCCGAAACCGCTTCAATACCATCGCCCAGACCGTGACCGGCATTAGGCACATAAAGGATATGTTTCTCGCCTATTAGCTGGGGATAATAGAGATGTGCTGATTCAAGTGTCCAATATGGGTCGTTGCTTCCATTGATGATGAACTTGGGCATAGTTGCCCGAAAACGAAGAACATAGGGGTCTATGCAATAGGAGAAGGCAGTTGCGACTGGGTCCTTTCCTATCCGCTGGACCAATTGCGCCTCTGTGTAGTCGCTTATCTCCTCGCTATATGTGCCATAACAGGCGAGTTGTTGTTCCATCTGGGCGGGAATATTCAGGTTATCGTAAACCATAGGTGCTATTCCAATAACCCGCTTGTTATCAGCTATTCCCGTGAACCAGGTCGTCCAGCCACGCTTGGATGCCCCAGTTACAACGAACTTCTCCACCTTCTTCCCCCATTCCTTCTCCGAGATAGCTTGAATCGTATCCATCGCCCTTATCACGCTCTTCGTCATAGGATAAAGAGCCGGCCAGCTCATATCACCAGTTTCAAGGGCGCGAAGGAAAGTATATGCTAATAGCGCATCCTCCGTTTTACCATCAAATAGCGGCTGATTGGGAATATCAAAGATTACAGCCATCGGAATCCCTGTCTTATTTGCCACTATTCTCAAAATCTCCAGAATACCTCCCCTGCCACTTCCCGTTATCAGTAGCCCGGCTACGGAAGGATTTTCCAATTTCTGAGGTAGGATGATATCAAGCTCGTGTTCCCATTTAATTCCCTCCCATATCTGGGAGGTCATCTTCAATTTGATGAGCCTTTCCCCTGAAGGAAACTTCTCATCGCTTATTTTCTCCCATTTATAGGCTGGGTCGGGGCGAGAGAGATACTGGAAAAGAGGATGTTCTTCCTCCTTTAAGGCAATGGCGGAAACCGATAGAGAAAAAATGAGGACAATTAGAATGTAAAGGAAAACCTTTCTCATCATTTCACCTCCTTGATAAATGATATATAGTAGGGAGAAAGCGAGCAAGTGGAAAAGGGCAGGCTTTGTCGCATCGTGAGGAGTTTGTTGCGTGGGAAAGTTTAGATGGGAGAATGGTTAATGCCTTGGAAAAGATAATGATAGAAGGATTCCAAGATTCTCCCGCTTTCCTTCGGGAAAGCCTCGGAATGATAAGAAGGGAGGGTTGAAAATACCGCTCCCCTCCCTTCTTACTGAACCTGTGCTACACTTTATTTACTATTTCAGGTCACAACCAGCGGCGCGAATGGTCCCACCAAAAGAGTAGCTCCTTATCTGTTCAACTTTGTACCACTTTGCGTGCCCATCTGCGAACACGAGCATCTCTCCATCGGTATGGCGTGCTAATCTTTTACCCACATCGTTGGCGAAGGCAACTTCTCTTATAATTCCGTTATCAACGACACGCCAACCTGTTATGAAGTTATTATTGGAGTCAGCAATAACGAGAGTATTGGATGGATCAGCCAATGAAGAGAGGCGAGCTGTGCCGGCACAAGGGTAATTTCTGCCCATAGCCACATCGGAAAGGCTCACCATAATGTGCTCGTTGTAGCCGTAATTGCACGCTACCCCGGTTTGGTAGCAGGAACGCATTGTGTTATTTGGTCTACCGGCGTAATATGGATAGCAACAACTTGGCCATACGCCATTTGTTTGGGTTGCACTTGGACAGCTGAAAATCTTCCAGTTTTTGATATAAGGATAAAGTTGTTCAGTCCACATTAATGGACCGAATGGATAACCAGCTCCGAAGGCGCAGGGGAAATTCCAAGTGGGGAGGGTCTCATCCCAATCCTGTTGGTATGGTAAAGGTAAGGAAAAATTGATAAAATGGGAGGAGCAATGACTTTCATTTTAAAAGATAGGCGCCACTTTCCCTTTCCGGATGTGGCGGAGGTAAAGCCGAGTATGCGCATGGGCCAACTTCCGAGCCCGAAGTCTTGTTTTCTGGCTAACCTCGGCGAAGCGCCTATAAGGGCCGTATCGAGCCCGGATAGATGTGTGCTAAAAGTCATTGTTCCTCCCCACATCCAAATTA
>JACIXQ010000126.1 GCA_014360465.1 bacterium | reverse complement strand
TAATTTGGATGTGGGGAGGAACAATGACTTTTAGCACACATCTATCCGGGCTCGATACGGCCCTTATAGGCGCTTCGCCGAGGTTAGCCAGAAAACAAGACTTCGGGCTCGGAAGTTGGCCCATGCGCATACTCGGCTTTACCTCCGCCACATCCGGAAAGGGAAAGTGGCGCCTATCTTTTAAAATGAAAGTCATTGCTCCTCCCATTTTATCAATTTTTCCTTACCTTTACCATACCAACAGGATTGGGACGAAACCTGCCCTTATGCCCCCAAGCCTTGCTGGTCAGTTGGAGGAGGTAATCAAACATGGCTCTTTTGGACGGAGATGCTATATCCCTATATTAAAAACTGGCAGGTTTACCATTGTCCCAGTAGACCCGCCGGTTCTCACTCCCGTTGGCCAGCCTGCTGCTGGCCCTGGCAGGGACCGAGCCCCAGACCGCAAAACGCTATGGTCACTTGTAATCAAAGCACTGGCGTGGAATGCTCCTATGGCATCAGCGATATGTTCTTAAGCGGGACATTCTGGTGCCAGAATAAGTCAGGCGCTATGAAATTAGCCGATATCAAGGCTCCCGCTGAATATGTAGTTATAGGCGATGCTTCTAATGGTTATGTTGCTCCTTATCTCCAAGCTAATGGAATTGTTGTTATGTATGCTTTCGCTAATGCTAATGCAGGGAATAATCCTGGAATAGAATGTTGCGTTGGAGGATGGGGAGTTAATCTCTACGACATAAATGCAGCAATGGATAAAGTCGCAAGTCATACGGGTGGTTCCAATCTCATCTTCCTTGATGGGCATGCGAAATGGTATAAAGCTGACCAGATAAAGCCGATGGTCGCTGGCGGAAAACTGCGCATATGTCACTGGGACCTCGTCTGGGCTCCCCAATAGTTCTGTAGAAAAAGCATTGCCTGCTTCGTGAAATCTGTGGTTCCCTATGGAAAGGGGGAGGGATTTTGAAATTCCCTTCCCCTTTCCATCTTTCTCTTTTTACTCTACAATATAGCCAAAATTTATCAGCGAGGTGATTTTCTATGGATAAGATGCAATGGTGGCGAGAAGCCAAGTTTGGTATGTTCATCCACTGGGGACTTTACGCCATCCCCGCCGGGGTCTGGGATGATAAAACCATACCCGGAATCGGAGAGTGGATTATGTTCACCGCCCGCATTCCTATAAAGGAATATGAGAAGCTCGCCGAACAATTCAATCCTGTCCGCTTCAATGCGGAAGAATGGGTGAGCATAGCCAAACAGGCTGGGATGCGCTACCTCGTCATAACCGCCAAACACCACGACGGCTTCTGTATGTTTGATACTAAATACACGGACTACAACATCGTCAAGGCTACCCCCTTCAAACGTGACCCTTTGAAGGAGCTTTCCCAAGCTTGCCAGAAAGAGGGGATCCGCTTCGGCTTTTATTATTCCCAAATGTTAGATTGGCATCATCCCGATGGAATGGGGAATTTCTGGGACTTTGACCCCGCAAAAAAGAATTTCAGCAAATACCTGCGTGAATATGTTATGCCCCAGTTGGAGGAACTTCTCACCAATTATGGACCTATTGGGGTTGTCTGGTTTGATATAGATACTCCCACTCCTGAGTTGGCAAGGGAATTGAGGGAATTCGTCCTCTCAATCCAGCCGGAGACAATCATCAGCGGGAGGATAGGACAGAATCTCGGTGATTATCAGGAGAGGGGCGATAACGAGATACCTCCAACCGTCATCCCTGGCGATTGGGAAACGCCAGCCACGATAAACGATACTTGGGGCTACAAGAGCTACGACCATAATTGGAAATCAACAGGTCAGCTGATTTATAATCTTGTGGATATAGTTAGCAAGGGAGGAAATTACCTTCTGAATGTTGGTCCAACCGCGGAAGGCATAATCCCCGAACCATCGGTTGTTAGGCTCAAGGAGATGGGCGAATGGCTCTGGCTCAACGGCGAGAGCATCTATGGATGCGAGAGAAGCCCTCTGCCATTAGAGAAGCTTTGGTGGGGCAAATGCACGATGAAGGAGAACAAAATATATCTCCATATCTTCGCCTGGCCCTGGTATGGCAAATTGGAGGTTGCCGACTTGCCCTTTGCCATTAAGAAAGCCTATCCCCTTCTTACAAAGGAATCGCTATCCTTCAAGCAGGAAGGCAATAATCTGACGCTCATCCTTCCAACGAAGCCAATAGACCCCATTGATACGGTCATCGTTTTGGAAAAATAGATAGATGCGGAAGCTCATATCGCTGAGGGCTCTCCTTGTAGGGTTGGTCCTCTCTGTGGCGGTAGACCTTTGGCTCCATTATGCCGAGCTCGTTTTGGGCAGCGCCAGAGGTCATACCGCCCTTGCCAACACATCCATACCCGTTGGCGCCTTTTGCGCTTTTCTCTTGGTTGTTTCTATGAACCAGCTCCTTCGCCGTTATTCATTGCCATCACTCACTCGGGGTGAACTCATCACGATTTACGCCATGCTCACCACCTCAACCGTGATTTCATCTTCTGGAGGGCTACATTTTTTGATACCCACCCTTGTGGCAGGTTTTTGGTTTGCCTCTCCTGAAAATAAATGGGCTCAGCTTTTCCATCGTTATGTTCCCCGCTGGTTCGTCCCCCAGGATAAAGCGGCGATAGAGAACTTCTATTTAGGAGATTCGCCTGTTCCAATTCACGCTTGGCTCAAACCTATGCTCATATGGTCGGCTTTTCTCTTTGTCCTTGTCTTTGCCACTCTTTGCATCAACTTGATTTTCCGCAAGCAATGGATTGAGAGGGAACGACTTACTTTCCCCACTGTGTTCCTGCCCGTGGAAATGACGAAGGAAGGCTTCTTTCAGAATCGGCTCTTCTGGATAGGCTTCGCCATTCCCTTCATCCTCGTTGGGATAAATACCCTTAGCTTCAATTTCCCCACGATTCCCCGAATAGATGTTCGCCCTCGGGACATTTCCCCCTATTTCACTACCCCGCCCTTCAATGCCATCGGATACACTCCGATTTCCTTCTATCCCTTCGTAATTGGAATCGGGTATCTCATTTCTTTAGAGGTTCTTTTCTCCTCCTGGTTTTTCTTCTTCCTGACGAGGGTTCAAAGGATACTTGGCGCCGCCTGGGGGATAGGTCAGCAAGGAGGACCGATAGCTGAGTTCCCCTTTCTTGGTCATCAGGGAGCAGGAGCTTTTATTGCCATAGCGATAGTGGCTCTTTGGTTGGCGAGAAGACATCTGAAAGATGTCTTCCTAACCGCTATTGGAAAGAAGAAGGCGGATGAAGGTGAGCCATTCTCCTATAAATTTTCTTTCTGGGGATTGACGATTAGCTTTCTGATAATCATCCTTTTTTGCTATATAGCAGGGATGAGGTTGATTGTGGCGATACCCCTTGTTCTTATCGCTCTCGCTTATATGATGTCTGCCACGAGGATGAGAGCGGAAGCTGGGAATGCTTGGCTTTTTGGTCCCGATGTTGACCCAAACACGCTTATGACATCAACAATCGGGACGAAGATATATCTTCCCCAGGACCTTACGATAATGTCCTATATGAGGGTTTTTACTTCCTATGACCTCCGTTGCCTTTCAATGCCCCATCAACTTGACGCTTTGAAGATGGCTGAGCTGACGGAGACATCGCCAAGGTCAATAGTAATAAATATATTGATTGCCATTGCTTTTGGGCTCCTTATCTCTTTCTATATTGCCCTTGCGATATGGTATAAATACGGCGGGGGAGCGAAGTGCGATAGCTGGCGGAGCATAACCATTCCCCAAAATACATTTAACTCCCTCGCCAGCTGGCTGGAGACACCTCTGCCAACAAATTGGTATTCCATTTCATTCTTAATAGGTGGATTGATTTTCACTCTCTTTCTCTATTTTATGAAGTTGAATTTCCTTTGGTGGCCTTTCAATCCGATTGGTTATGCGATAGCCAATACTTTCACTATGACCTGGTTGTGGATGCCCTTCTTTCTTGCCTGGCTGATAAAACTATTCATTATCAAATATGGAGGGATGAAGCTATATAGGCAGGCAATGCCAATCTTTTTGGGATTGATAATGGGGGATTTTCTCGGAGGTGGCTTGACAACGCTTTTGGGTTGTATCTTCAAGATAAATGTGTATCCGATAAACTGGTAAATTGTAAAAGTTAACTATAAATGGATTGGGAGTGCGATTTCGCACTCCCAATCCATAATTTTTCTCTCTTTCTTTGATTAATTACTTA
>JACIXQ010000125.1 GCA_014360465.1 bacterium | reverse complement strand
TAGAAGAGGGCAAGCATATCCTTATTATGAGCGTGGGTGGACTTATCGGCAAAGAGGAGCTTATAGCAGGAGCAAAAGAGAAAAACTGTAAAATATATATCCCCTCAGGTGCACTTGCTGGGCTCGATGGTGTCCAAGCGGCTAAACTCGGTGGGATAAAAAACGCCCTACTCATCACCACCAAACCACCTCAAGCCCTTGCTGGTGCTCCTTATATTGAGCAGAAGGGCATAGATTTATTCTCTATAAACGAGCCCACGGTCATCTACGAGGGAAATGCCGAGGAGGCAATAAAGCTCTTCCCAGCCAATGTCAATGTAGCCGCTGCTCTTTCCCTCGCTGGGATAGGGGTAAAGTTAACAAAGGTAAGAATAGTTGTTGACCCTCAAGCAAAGGTCAATGTTCACAGAATAGAGGTTGAAGGGGCATTTGGTAAATTGATAGCACAAACTGAGAACTATCCATCGCCTTCCAATCCTCGCACGAGCTATCTTGCCGTTCTCGCGGCTATAGCCCTTTTGAAAAAGATAACCAATCCACTTATGATAGGGTGATAATTAATGGACAAGGATTTCGAAAAGGACAGAGTTATAACAGATGTAGAATGTAAAAGAGGTTATGCTTGCATAAAACTGAAACTGAAAGAGAGCAGGAAGGAGGTAGGGGAGATACTCAAGTCGCTTGCTGAAGCGAATGTCCACTTCACAATTCCCAAAATCCATCAAAATACCCTAAACTTCGTCCTCCCCCAAGAGGAACTAAATATAGCCATTCAAGAGCTGAAAGAGATGGGTTACGAGGAGACGCGTTGTCTTTCAGGTTGTTCGTTGGTGACGGTTTATGCCCCGGATATGCGCAATCTCTTTGGCGTAATGGTGCAGATACTTGAAGTTATGTTGAAGAAGGGTGCTGAAGTGCTTCAGGTTGGTGATTCTTATAATTCCGTTTCCTGCCTGATAAAGGAGGAAAAACTTGAGGAGATCATCCCTTCCTTGGGAGAAGTTTTTCCCCAAGCCACATTGAAATGCAATTTGAGGTGAAATTATGAGGATAATCGTTCAGAAATTCGGTGGTACTTCACTTGCCGAGCCAGCGGTGCGCCTTGCAGCGGTGAAGAAAGTTATTGAAGCAATCCACAGAGGTTTCTCCCCTGTTATGGTAGTATCGGCAATGGGCAGAAGCCCCCAACCTTATGCTACCGATACCTTGCTTTCCCTTCTAAGGGAAATAGCCCAGGATGTAGATGTTGACCCCCGTGAGAGGGATTTGATAATGGCGTGTGGGGAGATTATCTCCACCGCTGTGATGGCTCAGCTTTTGAAGGTGATGGGAATAAAGGCAATCGCCCTTACGGGAGCTCAGGCGGGTATAGTGACAACCTCGGAGTATGGGAATGCCCGCATCCTGAGAATAGATACAGACTATATTATGCATTTGTTAAAAGAGGGCTATGTACCGGTAGTTGCCGGATTTCAGGGGGCTGCTGAGCCGGTTCCTCCTCAGGTTCATGGCGATATAACAACTCTTGGAAGAGGTGGTTCGGACACCACCGCAAGTGCTTTGGGTGCCGCTTTGAACGCCGAACGGGTTGAAATATACACCGATGTTGATGGCGTGATGACCGCTGACCCACAAATAGTAAGCAATGCCAAGGTGCTTCCCCGGCTCTCGTATGAGGAAGTCAGCGAGATGGCTCATCAGGGAGCTCGTGTGGTGCATCCACGGGCAATAGAAATAGCTATGGAATATGGGGTAGATGTCTGGGTTAAGAACACCCGTAGCGACCATCCGGGCTCACAGATAACTTCTTATGAAGAGCTCCCCTTTGAGGAAAAGGAAAGAATCACCGCAATAACTAACCTTGGTTCGATTGCCTATCTCCATATCGGCGTTCAGGAGGAAGATAAACCTTATGTTGAGGTTGAAATCTACAAGATGCTTGGTAGGTTGCGAGTGAATGCCTATCTGGCTTCTATGAGCAATGACCGCATAACATTCGCCGTAACCCGCCAGAATCTCTGGAAGGTGAGGCGTCTTCTTGATAGTGTTGTAGTGCCTGTCTTGAGGGATGGTAAACCTCGCCTCTACCTCTTTGATACGGGCTCCGACAGGATTTCCTTCCTCATCCAGAGGGAAGAACTATCCAAGCTCGGCGATTCAGCGGAGGTGGAAGTTATCCCTGTGGAAATAATGGAGAATACTTCTCTTGTCTCCGTCATTTTTTCCCATCCTTCCTTGCTTCAAAAGGTTATGGTACGTATGCTCTCCGTCCTCAATGAGGAAGATATCCCCTTCATTCAGATAGCCGATTCACGCCTGTCTGCCTCTGCTCTGCTGAACGAAAGCGATACCGCCCGGGCTGTTCGTGCTCTACATAAAGAGTTCGGATTATAAAACTTCTACTGCTGAAGGTCTATTATCACGGAATAAATGGTATAGGACCATAAAGAATCCTTCCCAGTTCTGGCGGTAGAGAAGTTTATCCTTAACTTTTGAGGATTTTCCCACCACCCGTACCAGTTTCGTGATAAAGAGGGACTGTGGTTGAGAGGAAATCCTGTGTCTTCTGGCCCGATTTCCCCTATTATTTTCCAGCCTCCTTCTCCCGAGCGGAGCTTTCTCCCTTCTATTGCTCCTATTTGAATATATGCGGAAACTATGCATCTTTCTCCTGTTGGAGATAGGGGATAGGGATGTTGGGGGCGGACGAGATAGAAGATGTCCCTTTTGGGGTTATAGGCAAAATCAGCATCGTTGAGTATCACAGGCGTTTTTTCCTCGCGTTCCCTCAGTCCATTTGTGGGAACGCGTTTCTCCTCTCCAAATTTGGGTTTACTCATATCGGAGAAATCCAACTCCTGCATATAAGTATGTGTGGAGAAATCCTCCTCCTGCTTAGTGTAAAAAAGGAGCAATTTTCCCTTTTTATCCAGGCTTATTACCGAGGGTTGTCCTACTCCCCAAGTTCTTTCGCTCCCCTTTATTATCGGGTTTGCCTTGTATTTGACCCATGGACCCTGGGGATGCTGGGCGAAAGCCACGCCAATCTGGTTGTGTTTACAATTTGGTGAATCAGTACCGAGATAGAAAAGAGCAAATTTGTATTCCCTTCCATCGTATTTGAATTTTCCCTGCACCACAGCTGGGTCGCAGGTATGGAGGCTATCCCATCCTTCATCGCTCGGCATAAGGACTGGTTGAGGCGGTGTCCAACGGTTTTTGGAAAAATGAAACTGGCGATAATAGATATGGTCCACTACCTGATATGGGTCGGCGTTCTGGCACCACCAAAGATGATGAACATCCTTCTCCTCAATGAGATATATGGAATAGTTGTAGAATTCACTGCCCTTGGGGAAGAGCATCCAAGGTTTTGGTGAAGGGGAAAATGAAGCCAAAAGTAGCAAGGGAATAGTCTTCAGCGAGACTTTTGCCAGGTCTTTCATTTTGAGCTTGAAGGATAGAAGGAGAGGGCAAGAGCAAGACTCCGCTTGGCTAAATCGCTGATTCTATTTTCTCCGAAACCAACTAACACACTTTCCAATGTATCGTTCAAAGGGGCGGTCCATTCATTTGGAATGTTGGAGGCGCCGATAATAGCACCAATTACAGAGCCAGCTGTAGCACCATTGCAATCGGTGTCCAGTCCTCCCATAACGCTAAGGCAAATCGTTCTTCCGAAATCCCCATTACCGTATAAAAGTCCAAGAAGAACAATCACCGCGTTGTTAATAGTGTGGACGGGATGATAGAAACCGTATTTCTCCACAGCTATGTCCATAGCAGTTTCCCAATCATCTTCCTTGTTCCACAAATCCAGTGTGAATTTCACTGCCTCAGCGAAACGGGAGTGAGGTGGAACAAGCGATAAAGCGATCTCTATTCCCTCCTCAAGATTCTTTCCTGCAAGGACTGAGGAGAGCAGGGTAGCAAAGAATACCTCTCCATAGATTCCATTTTTTCTGTGGGAGAGGATTGCATCCTTATGTGCGAGTTCGCATGCCAAACTTGGTTGTCCCGCTGATACATAGCCCCAGGCATCAGCCCTTATTTGGGCACCTATCCATTCCCTATAGGGATTGAGGAAAAGAGATGTCTCGGGAGGTTTCAAACCGATGACAAGGTTGCGATATGCCTCCCTTTCCGCAGTATATACAAGATTGTAAGGGAAGTGGTCCAGCCATTCCCTCCCTATATCCTCGGTTGTCAGTTCCTTGCCATATGTCTCAGCTATGTGGAGGTTTATTATGGTGTAATCTGTGTCATCATCTCGCATAGCCCTGGTTATATTACCCCTAACAAGACCCTTAATATAATCATTTGTTTGGGGAAAGAATTCAATGGGAAAATAATAAGAAAGTGGATATTCGTTTATCTTCAG
>JACIXQ010000124.1 GCA_014360465.1 bacterium | reverse complement strand
TATTTTTCGTCTAAAACTATCTTCTGTTTTTCCATCATTCATCACTTCCTTTCTTCTTTTCCTCAATTAGTTTATGATGGTAAGACCCTTCTCTTACCATCCTGGCACCACATTTTGGACATTCCTCTTCCCGACAAAGAACACCAGCTCTATGTGGCTTTTTGGTGCCACATTTCGGACATATACAAAATCCTCCTGCTCCCATTCCATGCCTCATTTCGTTTTCCAAGTTAAATCACCTCTTTTACTGTTTTTTATAAGCATAGCTTTCAAGCTTCCAGGTTATAATTAAAATACCGATTAACTAATGTTATTGAATCTCAATTTCAATTATATCGGATTTATAAATTTTTGCAAGAAGTTGAAAAACAAAATTGTGTAAAAGCCAAAACAGTCACAACAAAATATTGACAACCAAGCTACTCCATATGATAATTTAGAAAACAACATACAGGGAGATAGGAGATAAATGATGAAAATCGTCAGAAATTTTCCCAAAAGTATGATGAGGAAAAGCTATTTATTTTTTATCTTTCTTTCTTCTCTCGCCTTTTCTCAGCGGATAATCCCCGAATTTATCCAGCAGAAAGTTAACCAAATAGCTGATAAAATCAAACCTGCCATAGTCAAAATCTACGCCGTCATTCCTGATTACGAGAATGGTAAAGAGATCAAAATGGAAGTCAGCGGTAGCGGGACAATCATCCATCCCGATGGCTTCGTTTTAACAAATTACCATGTCGCAGGGAGAGCCACCTATGTCCAGTGCATACTCTCAAGTGGTGAAAAGATAGACGCTTTCTATTACGCTGGAGACCCTCTGACAGACCTCGCAATCGTTAAATTGACTGAATCCCGAAAGTACCCCTACGCTAAATTTGGCGATTCCTCCAAACTCAAAGTGGGCGATTGGGTTATCGCTGCTGGTTCCCCCTACGCCCTTTCCCAATCCCTCACTCTTGGAATCGTTAGCAATACCAGGCTGGTTATCCCTGAAATCTTCTCCCGCTCAGCAAGAATGGAGATAGAAGGTGAAAATGTCGGCAGTATAATCACTTGGATTGGGCATGATGCTCCCATCTACGAGGGGAATTCGGGTGGTCCCCTCCTTAACCTTGATGGTGAGATTGTCGGCGTGAACGAGATGAGGTTCGCTCTGAGCGGCGCAATCCCTTCCAATATCGCAAAAAAGGTTGCAGAGGAATTGATAAAAAATAAGGAGATAACCCGTAGCTGGTTGGGAATAGAGGTATACAGCCACTGCTTACTACTTTAAAAAGGAAAGAAGGAGTGCTCGTCTCGGGGGTTTTGAAAGGTTCGCCAGCGGAGAAGGCAGGCATTAAGGCAGGAGATATAATCATCCAGGTGGGTGCTAGTAAGGTCAAAGTTGAAACTATAGAGGATATGCCATATTTCAACCAGCTAATATCTGAACTACCCCTTAACCGCTACACCAGGATAATTTTCCTGCGGGAGGGAAAACAAAAAGCTGTTTTCCTCAAACCTATTAGAAGAGAAAAGACTTACTGCGAAACGAAAGAAGTTAAACGTCTTGGCATTACCGCAAGGGATATATCACGCTACGAGATGTTGGAATTGAAGAGGGAATCGCAAGAGGGGGTAGTCATCACGGGAGTTAGACCGGGAGGACCAGCTGGTGAGGCGAAACCTGCTCTTGCTGAAAATGATGTGATAACGGAAATTGAGGGAGTACCCATTCGGAATATGGAAGACCTCAATAAGTGCCTTGAGGCGATAAAAGGTGATGCATCGGTAATGGTTAGGTTTGATAGAGGGAAGGAGAAGATGCTCACTGTTGTTCACCTGAAGGAAGAGAAAGAGATGGAGAAGATACCCTATGCAAAGAAAGGGTGGCTACCGGTGGAAGTCCAGAGCCTAACGGACGATATAAGAGATAAGTTGAAGATAAAGAAGAGGGGTGTTTTGGTAACAAGAGTCTATACTAAAGAGGAAAACTTTCCTCTCAAAGTGGGGGATATAATCACCGAAATAGAAGGGGAAAGCTTGCCAATCCGTTCTCCTGCCGATAAGACGGTTTTCTACGAAAAGCTTACGGATTACCAAGTGGGAAGCGAGATAGAGCTCACCATTATAAGGGATGGGCAGGAAATCAAGCAGAAAGTTCTTGTCTCTGCTGAACCTCCGAGTAGAGAAGAAGCGGCAAAATATAGGGAAGTTAACCTGGGCATCAGTGTGCGTGAGGTTTGTTTTGAAGATGTAAAGGAGCTGGGTGAGGGGAAAAAGGGAGTAATCGTAGATACTGTTGAGGAAGGCAGTTGGGCATCATTGGCACAATTGGGAGTTGGGGATTTGATACTTGAAATAAATGGTGAAAAGGTGGATAATGTTGATAAATTTAAGGAAATGATTGACAAAGCGAGGGCGGAGAAGAATGATTTGGTCTTTTATATTGAAAGAGACACAGAGCATAAATTTATAGAAATCAAAAAACTCGTATGGGAGGCGAGAAAATGAAAAAATTTGTATTTGTTTTACTTTGTTTGGTGATGGGCGGAGTTCTTCTTGCCGACATAGATAAGGGTCAAGTTAGGCAGTTGGTGGATACTTACAAGAATTCCGTTCTGCAGATTAGGGTCATCATCAATACCTGGAGTGTTTTCCAGGGACAAGAATCTAATAAGCAAGAGGAAAAATACGAAGTTGACGCAACCGTCATCGACAAAAATGGCACATTAGTCACATCGGCTTATGCCGTTGACCCTTCCAAGCTCTTCCAGCGAATGTTCGGAGAAAGGGAGTATCAGATGAAGAGCGAACTTAAAGAATTGAAGATAATCTTCCCAGATAATAAGGAAATAGATGGCAAAGTCGTGCTCAGGGATGATAAACTGGACTTAGTTTTCATAAGACCTAAATCAGCAGAGGGCATCCAGTTCCAGAATATTGACCTTGATAATAGCATAGAGCCGGAGCTTCTGGATGAGGTTATATACCTTCAGAGATTGGGCGAAAAGGTTGATAGGGCGATTTATGTATCTCTAACAAGGATAGCTGCTATAATTACCAAGCCAAGGATCTACTATCTGGCGATGGGGAGCAACGACTTATCCCCAGGAGCTCTAGTTTTCTCCCCTGATGGGAAATTAATCGGGATAAATACGATTAGAATTTTGGATATGGAGGGTAGTTCTAGTTCATTTAGCTCCGAATCACCATTTATGCAGGTTATTCTTCCCGCGAAAGCTATTAAAGAAATTGCGAGTCAGATAAAGGAGTGATTTACCATTGAAATTGTTCACTGAAGAGGAAATAGAAAGCAGGAAGGAGTTTCTTACTCGCCTCTGGAAGCTCAAGAAAGTTGACCGTCCTGGCTATATGTTGAATGGTTTTGCCCAAGGGCAGGAGAACGACCCTGACAGACCGCCCCCAGCGACCACGAGGGAATGGTTTATGGATTGGGAGATAATGCTTAAGTCCCAGCTCTATGAGATAAAATTGAGGAGCCAGTTGAAAGACGATTATATCCCCAATCTTTTCCCTTATCTTGGAACTGGTGTGCTCGCCTCAGCCTTTGGCTGTGAGGTCATTTATCCAGAAGTTGAACAGCCGTGGACAAAACCCCTTGTCTATTCGCCCGATGATGTCTATAAGCTTAAGGAACCCGAACCAACGGATGGACTTTTGAAGGATGTTCTTGAACTGACAAAATTTATGGTGGAAAGAACAGGAGGAGAGATACCGATAAGGATGACGGATATACAGGGTCCCCTTGATACCGCTTCGCTCATCTGGGAATATTCCTCTTTCCTAACGGCTATGTATACTGCTCCTGACGCGGTTCACACACTTCTTGATATGGTCACAGATTTGATAATTGACTTCGTCCCTATGCAGAAGGAACTTTGCGAGGAATTCGTGCCGAATCATTGTCCGGGAGTTTGGGTTCCCGACGATTGGGGAATATCAATTAGTGAGGACTTGATAGCGGTCGTTTCTCCCCATCTCTATGAGGAATTCGCTCTGCCTTACAACCAAAGGCTTGCCGATGCCTTCAACGGATTGCATATCCACTCTTGTGGCAATTTCACCTTCAATTACGATAATTTGCTTAAGATTGATAAATTGAGAGGAGTAGATATGGGGGTGACGGAGACCAACTACCCTCAAGCGGTTGAGAAACTCAAGGAAAAATGCCTTCTCATTCCAAGGATTGGTTTCATTGGTCTTAACAGAATTGTTAATCTGCCCTCAACTAACGAATATCTTGACTATGTTATGGAGAATTCGGACGACGCCAACATCTTCGTTTTTATAGATAAATTTGGCGAGAATGTCAATTTAGAGAGATTGAGGGAGAAATATTCTTGGTTAGGGGAAGATAATTCCGTGGAAGAAGAGTAAGGATATGCCCCCTGGCTTGCCCTATAGGGCAAGCCAGGGAAAATTTCTT
>JACIXQ010000123.1 GCA_014360465.1 bacterium | reverse complement strand
GCGGGGAGCTACGCTCCCCGCCCCTTCCGAGTTAGGGAGACTGAGGATTGAAGAACCTATCGCAATTCTCGTTCAACGCCCGCCAATGCAGCCATTTGGCGTGCCCATCTGCAAAGACGAGGTTAGCACCCCCCATATGGCGCGCGCCATCGTCATTCTGCCTCTCGGGAAAACACTGGGCAGAACAAGCATTAGCCCATATTATGTGCTTGGCACAACCGTTCATCATAACGGAATCACCAGCGATGACTAATTCGGAAGGATGAGTCATAGAGGCTAATGTTATCCCCCCAATGGGAGGTATACCTCCACCGCCTCGCTTTATGTAGGAGAAATCCCAGAAGCAAACTACCCAGTAATTGAACCCTATGTCTATCCAGTGTCCAGCCCACTCCACGGGACAGGGTCTACCCGTGGAACCAAGATAACGGTCCAAGGGACTCCTTATCCTTCCGATATTCCCTTCAGCAACGACATCGCTCGTATCCGCTGAGGGACAATCAAAGAGGGAAATGTTCTTAGTGTAAGGCTGTATTTTTGCATGGACGGAATACATTGGGTCGTCGGCATTGGCACCTCCCCCGCAACCCCAGCAACCAAGGAGAGGAAACCGCTCGTCCCAGTCTTGGATATACATCATCAGGGCCTGCCCTAACTGCTTGGTATTGGAAAGACAAGCGGTTTTCCTCGCCTGTTCCCGCGCTCTTGAGAAGACCGGGAACAGGATGGCTGCGAGAATCGCGATTATCGCTATTACCACTAACAACTCTATTAGGGTAAATCCTTTTCTTCGCTTCATAATATTACCTCCTTTTCTATATTTTATTCGCCCCTTATAAGTAGGAAGGCTGGGAAATGGGCAGGGGCAACCCACTTCCCCTCAAGGTGCTTTCTCTCAAGGCATCCCCTCCCATAAAATTCTAATATAATATTTAAAATTTTTTAATCGCATTTTGCTAACAAATTGGTGAACTCGGAGAAAGGTCCTAAAAGAATGGCATCCTTTTTTCGTTTGAACCTTATCTCCTCCCTTTGATTGCCTCCGGAATCAAGGGAGAATATACGGGTTTTGGATAAATTCCAATTAGGCAACAATTCCTTAGGCTTTAAGGAAACCTCTTTCCCTTTTCCCACCCTAATTAGCATTTTCTTTTCTCCTAAAACTTCCATCTCCACTTCCCCCCCTTCCTCATTGCTGAAGCTGTAGCCTGGCGCCTTTATAATCGTTATGACCTTTCCATCTTTCAACGTCATCCTCTGCTCAATTTTGGGTCCTTTGACGAAAAACCCGTTCTTGGGAAGGAGATAGATTTGTCCTCTAAATTCCAGTTTATAGGGTTTTTCCCCGAAATTAACAACGACCATTGTGCCATCAGAGAAGAGAGTTTTTTGCACATCATGGTCAGGGGTAAGAAACTCGTGGCTTAACATTTCCTTATCTCCAATAACCTCATGGAGCTTGCAAGTAGAACGATAGCTTTTCAGAAATACATCCCTATTAGATTGCCAAGTTCTGCTCCAAAGGAGGGGGATTGTGCCATAGAGGATGTTAAAAGCATCCTTCTTAGCTGTAACCTCTGGAGCTGCTTGGAGGAGGAAATCCGTGGCATCTCCCCAATACCAGGTGGAGACGACACAATCGTGAAAGACGAGTTCCCAAAGTGGCACGCGCCATTTATGTCCTATTCCCCATTTCTCATATAATTCCCATTTGGGGAGCTTGTTTCCGAAGGGGTCGCTGAATTCCTCCTCTTTTGATTTGGGGCGGATGAGCTGTCCAGCTGGCCAGGAGAAGTGGGCAGGATTTCCGCTCATCATCCCTTCTATGTAATCTATCACTGGCACAGCCCACCATATCCCGTGCTCACTACCTACTACGAGCCCAAGCGAGCGAACATATCTAAGAAGTTCCACGCTCGTCTCTCTCTTATCCCCTCTGGTGAGGGGATGATTTTCATCATAACATTCATATAATCCTTCAGCGGTCACAACATCCAGGAACCTTCCTCTAAAGGGGTATTTCTGTAAAACCTTGGGGATGTTCACCTTGGCGGTATGGACCCAGAGGGCGGGACAGCGCTTCATAAATTGTAATTTTGTGTCCCAAGCGAAAATCCCGGGCATCCTTTCCCCATTCGCCATCAGGACCACATCATCTGGTATTCTACCGTGGAGGGGGTCTACATCCTCTTGCCCTTCTTCAAGGGGCAATATATCTGTATAGACATCATATTCGCTTGTGATGTAGCCGAGCGAGTTTACTTTCGCTATATTTTCTGGTAGGCTCCTGCCCTGTATCAACATTCTCTTAACGCCGAATGTCTTAGCCTCCAAGGCGAAAGGTAGGTAGAAAGATGCGTCTTCTTTCCAGAGAGCCTCCTCAACCCATACATCCGCAGCGCCAAGTAGTTTTTCTAAATTTGGGTTTTCCTTCATCTTCTCACTGAGAGTTATAAGCAAGCCTTTTTCCCTCGCATAATTCCTATATGCCTTGGCAAGTTCAACATATCCACCCTTATCTACAAAATGGTAAATAACTCTTCTTTTATAAGAGAATTTCCTCTTACTTGGTTCCCATCGGAGACGAGGGATTACCACTTTCTTACCATTAATTTGATAACGGGGGAAGTAGAGCGTTGCATCATCACAAGTTTCTATTATCAAAGCGTAACCCCAGCCCTTTGCGAGATCGCATATCCCGAGCCAGGGCATATCAAGGCGGTCGGCACCCCAACTATCAAAGGGGAAATCATCAAAAGGATAAATATGTCCATTGCAATAGTCAGCTATGACGATGACACCTCGTTCCAGATTTCCTATAAATGGCTCAAGAAAATAGAAACTTTCCATCTCTTTCCCCTTCTCATCCATATCCACCCCCATAAATATCTGGGGAAGATGTGATGATATAGTTATTTCAACACGCACCTCTACGCCTTTTCCCGTGAGCGATGGTAGGGTAGTATTAAAGCTCAAGCCCTCGGGAATTTGCCGAATATCCCGGAAAACTGGTCCTTTAAGGGAAACTTCCTTGTCAGGTTGTTTCCAGAAGATCCCCGTTCTTTTATCTCGCACGCTCAAGGTGCCTCTCCAAGGGTCAACATATAGGCATATTTTGTCATTCTGAACAATCCATAAAGCACCCCTCTTTTCCACAGAAGCCTCACAGGGTGATGGGGAAACAAAGTGCATCAGCTGGGTCATCAAAAAGCTTAACAAAAACAAATGGCGCCAATTTTTAGGCATAATTAAAACTTTAGACTTGTTGCTTAATAAGCTTACCATAAGGTTTCCCTTCCACAAGCCAATTTTTTATAATTATAAACGCTTTCTATACATTGTCAACATCACGCTCTTCCTCAATAATTTACTCGAAAAAGGGTAGTTTCCTCAATAAAAATGATGACAAGAGGCAAGCATCTCCTACAATTTATCCCTATAACGAACTTTCTAAAAGGAGGTGTAAGAAGATGCTTGCCTCTCACGGTTATATATCGGCTCTTCATTATCAGCGTCACTCCAATAGGTTACTTCACCAGTGTAAGGGTCAACTTTGTAGCACCTAAGGGGACTTGTTGGGGTTGAGGTAGTTTTTATGAAATAGCAAGGCCAAGGTAGTTGAGCCTTTTCCACATCCGAACATACCTCCTCAGCCGTCAATTCGTGGTCTAATCCCACATAGATAAGCTGTAGATCTGGTATGCCCTCAAATTGTCGAACTTTTGGCATCGCTTCATCCATGCTTATCATCCCCCACACGAATGGGGTCAGAGCAAAAAGCAAAAAGAATATAGCCGTGATTTTCTTCACCTTTATCACCTCCTTTTAGGGGGTAGGACCCATAGCTCTGAGAGCAGTGTCATCTTTTCCTCCTCTAGCTGGCCAAAGGTACCCATCCCTACGAGAATAGGGTTTGAATTTTTTTTGCCCTTCTTCAGAATAAACTTCTTCAAAAGCTTTCTTTAGTGCTTTTGGTAAAGTAAGCGGTGTCAATTTACCATTTTCATCCACTCCCCCCTTTGCTGCATAATTCCAAAACTTTTTCGCTAATAGCCATCCTGTACGCTCGGCTAAATCTCCTCCTATTATCGTTCCTACAAAGCCTGCACCCTTGGAATAGATTTGGTCCACCATATCAACGGTTCCAGAGCTACCCGATTGACCGCTACAAGCTAAAATAAAAACACAGACCAGATGAGATAAACTGTTGTCCGGAAGATCACTTATGAAATATATCGTTTTGTCCTTTATTTTGTCTAAACCGGGCGAGTTATGGGATGCTGCAATATAGCTTCTTTCTCCCCAATACCATTTCTTGGGAAAAACTACAATTGACCCATTAGAGCCATCTAATGAATGCATATCCCAGCTGAAACAAGCTACTCGCTTAAGCGCTCTTATGGCCTGCTCTGCCGGTTGGTTTATCTGCACTTGCTCTTCCACCTGATATTTCTGCCCATCCCACCACTTCCATTTAGTATAGGTTGATATCCCAGCTTGTATCCACTTTTGAGTATTGTCTTGCTTCCAATTGATTACCTTCCTTTGTTCATCAGCACCATACTGAGCAGCAGGCACT
>JACIXQ010000122.1 GCA_014360465.1 bacterium | reverse complement strand
TTGGGCTTTTTTGATTAATGGGGTAAGTTAGTGGAAATTTCTAAAACTATATACGAATAAATTGATGAATATATCTTGTATACATTTTTATGGATTATTGTTATAATGGAACAAACGCACAAAAAGGAAGGAGGTTAGAGAAGTGAGAACGGGCTTTTGGGTTTTAGTATTTGTTCTCCTGCTGGGCTTGGCTTTTGCTCAGGAGGAGATTCCCCTCGGGGAGGAAGAGATTCCCGAGATAGCAGTAGCCGTTGAGGTGGAAGCGGAGAAGGAGAAGCCGGCGAAGGTGGACGAAGTTCCTTTAGAGAAGATAGAAAGTATGGTGAACCTTCGCTCCGTTCCCGATGTCCTCAAGCGTCTTCCTGGTACCGAGACCTATATAGGTCCTGGTTTAGCTGCTTCAATGCCCGTTGTGCGTGGGAACGACTCCAAATGGACGCAGGTTCTTCTGGAAGGAGCAATTCTCTCTCCTGTTGGCAGACCATATATGCTCAATATGATGCCTCTTACAGCAATTGAGAGCATAGAGGTCATCAAGGGACCAGCTCCTCCTCAGTATCCTGGTTCAACCATCGGCGGTTTGGTTCTACTCACGATGAAAAGCGGCGATAAATATCCCGGTGCTGGAGCCCAGCTGACAATTGGCTCCTACAATAGACAAACATACGAGCTTTGGTCTGGTGGTGGAGATGATGAAAAGAACTATTTCTTCTCTGTTAATAAAGAACTTTACTCGGGTTGGCGTCCCCATCAGAAGAAGAATTTCACCGAGGCTTCCCTGAAATTGAATTTCTCTCCCGATGAAAAATCCAAGCTCACGATAGTTGGCTCCTCCCTTAATGGTGTCCTGTGGGGAGTGATGCAATTGGGTCCTAATCCCGCCCAGAACTGGTATCCCGAATGGACAATAGACCATCGTTCTCTCGCTTCAATAACTTACAAACGGCAGGTAAGCGATAAATCCGATTACTTCATCAGGATTGTCCCATTTGCCTTCTCCGGGCAAATAGTGATTCAGAGAAAAGCAAAACCCGATATGCCGGGCTTTTATCCGATGAAATATTCCCTTTGGAAGGAGGAATTCCAGTACAATATCCGTCCCAATCCTCAGACGGTCTGGACATATGGGGCGGGCTTTCAGAGGGATGTTCTTGAATCAACACCTACGCTTGATGTTACATTTATGGGGAAAATTCCACCTGATAAATGGAAGAAAAACGACCTGACATACAAATGGCTCTTCATCCAGAACACCTTCCTCGCCCAGGGGAAGAACGCCTATACGCTCGCGGTTCGCTACGATTCCGCTAACCCGGGGAAGGACATCATCTCTCCTTTCTTCAGCACCCACTTTCCACTCGGTTCAAACTCTCTTATGCGATTCGCCGTAACGAAGAATAGAAGGTTTGCTGACCTCCACGAGCTATATGGAGAGGGGATTTTCAAAGGAAATACGGACCTGAGACCCGAAACAGGCTGGACTTATCAGCTTGACTTAGAGAAGAAACTAAAGGAGAATTCCAAGTTTACCCTAACTCTTTACCAAACCAAGCTGGATAATGTGATAGGAGCCGATGCGAGCACGAAAAATCAATATATGAACATCGGCAGGGCTAAGCTCCAAGGGATTGAGTGTGAATACGAGAAAAACTATCCCTGGGGGCTTTGGTGGGCAAACTATACCTATCTTGATGCCTGGGACCTCAACAAGGACCGTCCTCTTGTAATCGTGTTTCGGACGGCTTCCCCGCGAAATATGTTCAAGACGGGGATAACTATTAATGGAAAGAATAACTGGAATTTCGACCTTGAACTCTTTGCCTATGGACCAAGGCGAACGGATTTGGATACACCCAGGCAGGAAGACTGGTTTAAGTGGGACCAGGCTACCCAGAAATGGGTTCCTATAAAAGTGACGGTGCCAACCGAGGTCGGTGGCTATGCCATCTTTAACTTGAAGCTAAGGAAAGCTACTGGCAAGGACAGCGAACTAATTCTTTCTATTGAGAATCTGTTTGATAAGGATTATCAGGACCTCCTATTCTACCCCGCTCCTGGAAGATGGATTAACTTGAGCTTCAAGAAGCTTTTCTAAGCGAGGAATCCAGCAGCTCAATCAAGGCAGGGAGGGGAAGGCTACCCAGCCTTCCCCTCCTTGTTTTGAAAGTATCCATGAACTGTCTTCGTCTCTGCCCAGCTTTTTATAGTGAAACTGCGAAGGAAGGCTATAAGCCAGTGGAAGGAAAAGATGAAGAAAATGGGGAGATAGAAGATATCCCTCCAATTGCCCTGCCTCAAAGCTCTGTAAATGAAGAAAAGGTACATAGCGACGAGGGAGAACAGCCAAAGCTCAACTGGAGGGAAGAAGAAAGTGAGGTTTATCCCAAGGCTTTTTAAGGGAAAATAGAGGGCGGTGATGAGGGCGCAGAGATACCAGGGCAGGTAAAACAGAGGAGATAAAAGATAAACTATGTCCAGGGGATGGAAGCGCTGAGAACTTCTTTTTCGCATTATCTTTATGTGTCCCTTTAACCACCTCGCACGCTGGGTAATAAGAGCAGACCAATAGGGAGGTTTTTCATCCCAGCATTCAACATCTGGCGCGTATATCACCTTTATGCCCCTTTGCGATAATTTGCAGTAGAGGTCGAAATCCTCTATCAGCTCGTTCTCCCATCCGTTTACCTCTTGAAGGATTTGCCTACGGATAACCACTCCGGTTCCTCCGATGGTACAGGAGAGCCCAAGAGCTGCTCTTCCTTCCCAGAAGGGCATTCCAAAGAGGTCGTATTCTATCTGCTGACACTTGGTTAATAAGTTGAAGTTGGGATTTTTGGTTCCCAATCTAACCTGGATTGCCTGAACATTGGGGTCAGCAAAATACGGTAATACCTTTTGCAAAAAATTGGTGTTTACCCTGTTATCGGCGTCCATCTGGACGATTATATCGCCGGATGCATTCTTCAAAGCCTCGTTCAGCGCTAATGCTTTGCCGGATTGCGATGTTCTCAGCTCGATAACTTTCAGTCGTTCGTCCTGTATGGAGCTGGCTATCTCATAGGTTTTGTCTAGGCAATTATGGCAGACGACGATTATCTCAAAATATGGATATGTTTGTTTCAAAAAATCCTCAATTATGTCCCTTATGACCTTTTCTTCGTTATGGGCAGGTATTATGACGCTGAAACGAGGAAGCTTGATAAGCTTACCTTCAGGATTCTTTCTTTTGTAAGCGAGGCTGGCAAAGAGGATGAAAAGTATAGTCAAAGAGATGAGAAGCATAAAAATTGTTGCTGGGATGGTGAGAAAGGAGAGGTCCATATCCATTAGGCTGGCAAAGGTGGTGCTGTGGGTAAGAAGCCAAGTGAGAGAATGAGGACCATAAGGACGAACAGGGCAGCGAGCATAATGAGAAAAAGGAATAGTAAGTCCTTGGTAGTTTTTATCCCGATGAGGTTAAGGAAACCATCGGCTATTCTTCCCCGTTCCCTTTTTAGTATAAATGTGCTTATAACAAGGAGAAGAAGGAAACAAAGGAAGATAACGCAAGGATAAACGGTAAGGGGGGTAAAGGATGCAATAAAGAATCGCTCTCGCTTCGCTCGGCTATTCATCATAGGTTTTTATATTATAAATTTTAAAAAGGGAAAGGGTCAAAAAGGTTTTAATAGTGTTTATAGGGATGAAACAATTTTTAAGTTTGTTAGTCTAAAAATTTCGGAATCCTCTCTTCATCTTTTCACCTCCTTTCCTCAAGGTGCGTGCCCTTCCAGAATGGAAGGGCACGCACCTTTTAAAATCAGCTTGAACTCCTTCAATTAGTAGCCTCCATCGCTCGTCAATGAAGGGTCGCAGAAGCGCAGTGAGCCGCCGAACCTCTTGTCCCTTATCATATCAGCCTTATACCATTTGGCGTGTCCATCGGCGAATATCAAGATGTTGCCTCCATTGTGGCGGGCGAGATTGGCAATCGCATAGTTCCAATCAACGACAGTTGGTGGACATCCGCATCGGATGGCTGATTCGTTAGTCCAGTTGGGGAAGGCAATCCTGATTCCAACACCTTTCGTCCTCTCCGTTGCATAAGGATAGAAACAGCTATCGGTGGAATCAGCGAGGATAACCGTTTCAGATGGAGCTATCAAGCGGGCGAGGCGATTACAGCCATAGGAACATCCCCAGTACATATAACCACCATTTAGCATCGTCTCATTATAACCATAGCTTGACCTTGTTAAACTGTTATCATATCTGCCGTGACAGCAAGCCCAGCAAGTTTCCCTCCAACCACTTGTATGGTTGTCGCTTGGGCATTTGAAGATGTCTTTGTTTTTGACATAGGGCAATAATTGTTCAGTCCAGAAAAGGGAATTCCACGAGGCTGATAATCCCTCAGCACAGTTGCCATCAGCGCACCAGGCTATCCAGAAGGGGAAGCTCTCGTCCCAATCCTGTTGGTATGGTAAAGGTAAGAAAAAAATGATAAAATGGGAGGAACAATGACTTCATTTTTAAAAGATAGGCGCCACTTCCCCTTTACGGATGTGGCGGAGGTAAAGCCGAGTATGCTCATGGGCCATCTTCCGA
>JACIXQ010000121.1 GCA_014360465.1 bacterium | reverse complement strand
GTGTTTACTTTTCCTGCAAAATGTTCAAAAGGCAAATAGCGTTTCCTTTTCTCTTACTTTCCTTATTGCTATCGCTTTTAAGCCTCTCCTATCCCCAAACTGTTAAGGTTTATGTTTCGCAAAAGGAACAAAAAATACAGGAGCTCGGCGATGATTATGTGATTTATCAGACCAAATACATCTTCCAAAATTCATCCTCCGAACCTTTCTCGCTCATTGAGCGCAACTTCGAATTTCTTATTCCCTCTGGTAAGGTTATAGATAAAGGCGATGAACCAATTAATACCGAGGGAACCATTCCTCCCAAAGGGGAATTTGAATGGACTGATTATCCCTATATCGCTAAGAGATGGGCTGATGAGGCTTTGAAGAAGGGAAGCGATAGGCTCATCCTTCGCCAATATTTCCGAATTAAAGGCGAGGGAAAAATCTCAGAAATATACTGCGATACCACATACCTTCTGGACCCTTCCCAAATATCCAACCTATCGCTTCCCAAACAGATAAAACTCGTCAGGGGCACTAAGAAGCCTTTACCGCTTGATGGCAGGGCTGAAAACGGCATGCCAGTCCTTCCTTGGGTGAAATTGAACTGCTCCATAGAAAATCCCCAAATAGCGAGGATAGATGGCAATTCCCTCATCGGAGAGAAAATAGGCAAAACAACACTACATATTGGCAGTAGCAAAATAAAGGTAAGCACCGAAGTTGAGGTCATCCCCGCCCTGGGAGATGAGAAAATAATCCCTCCACTCCTTCGTCTGCTTCCAGGCGAGAAAAGGTTCATTTATCTGGATAATATTCCACCTGATGAAATTACAGGCTTCGCCATAGATGACAAAAACATAGCCAGCAGGGGAGAGCCTTCCCCACCCCAAACACAGCAGTGGACTCCGCAAAAAGCTATGGAGATAGACATAGGGGATGCGGAAGAAATCATCCAGGGGAAAAATCCCGGCAGGACAAGGATTATTGTAAGGGGCTTGAAGCAAGGGACAAGAAGAGAGGGAGAAATAGAGGTTGTGGAGATGAAGAAGGAACCCGTCAATCACTGGAGATTGGCTATGTTCATATTCCCCCAAATAGATGTGGAATTGAACAGCGTGAGAGAAAAACTTTCCTACAAGCCAGAAGAGATTGAAGGGATAAAAGAGGCCGGTAGGCGGTTATCAGAAGTTGTTAAATATTTCACCGCTGGGGCACTCTCAATGGACATTTATGTTGGTTTGGTGGAGAAAGAGAAAATAACGAAGGAATTAATAGAGGACACTAAAGTATATGGTTATCGCTTAAACTTATACAAAGCTGAACAGCTATTGAGAAAAGTTAGCTTTGAGCTCTGGGGCAGACCACTTTCCTTTTTTGACGACATCGTTGTATGTTCACCAATGCCCAAGGCGGGAGCAGCCTGGGGTGGGTGGGAATTCAATATAGATGGAATAATCGTAAGGGGGCTTTATATCCCTAATTACTGGAAGGAAGGAACGCCAATCTGGGGAGATATGGTTGAAGTTCTTCTACACGAATGGATCCATTGCCTTGAGGGGCATATAGTAAGGAACGGCTTGAAACCCATTCCTTCTGCAGATGGTGGAGCGGAGGAAGGAGAAATACTCACGAGCATAAAGGACCCTACTTTTCGCCGCCCCAGGAAGGTAAAAACATGGATGCCCTATTACCTACATATCCTCCGAGATTTTCTCTCTCCCGATGATTGGGGCAAGTTGCAGACAAGCTATAAAAGAGAAGGCAAGCAAAGGAGATAGACAGGAGAGATGTTCCGAGCCCTTTTCTTAATAGTTGTCTTTTTAATGTTAATAAGCACGACAGGATTCAACATCATTAAGGGTCCTTTGCATGCCCATCCAAAGAATCCCCGCTACTTCACCGGCAATGGGAAACGCGTGATTTATCTTGCAGGAGTAGAATATTGGGACATCCTTCGTGAAGATTGCTCACCTGACCCACGTGCGGTTGATTTTGAAAAATTTTTGGACATCGTTACACGCTATCACCTTAACTTCGTCAGGCTTTGGAGATGGAACGAACTTTTCAAGTTCAGCTATCCTAAGGAAAACAAGATGTTCGGTAAAAAAACATATTTCACCAGTCCTTCCCCTTGGCTAAGGGTGGGACCATGGCTTGCGAAGGATGGCAAGCCAAAATTTGACTTAACGAAATTCGACGAATCCTACTTTAAACAATTGAGGGAAAGGGTAGAAATGGCTGGGAAAAGAGGGATATTTGTATCAGTTATGCTTTTTGAAGGGCATTCCATCCAATTTTCCGAAGAACCTTGGCGTTGGGAAGGACATCCCTTCAACAAAGATAATAATGTAAATGGAATAGATGGAGACGCTGATGGCGATGGCTTAGGAACAGAAATACATACCTTGAAGCTACCCGAGGTCACAAGAATTCAGGAAGCCTATGTGCGAAAGGTAATCGACACCTTAAATGACCTTGATAATGTGCTCTACGAGATAGCAAACGAGAGCCATTCTCAATCTACAGAATGGCAATATCACATCGTTCACTTCATCAAGCAATACGAGGCTAAAAAGCCAAAGCAACACCCCGTTTGGATTAGCACTCACGGAGGAGGGCCGGCTAACTCGCTTCTCTTCAATAGTCCTGCGGATTGCATCGCTCCTTCACCTGAAGGAGGTTACGGAGATGACCCACCTCCTAACGAGGGAAGAAAGGTTATACTCTCCGATACAGACCACCTCTGGGGAGCACCTGGGGATTACCAGTGGGTGTGGAAGACATTCACTAGGGGAATGAACCCCATTAACTACGCAGAGTTAGAGGATATAGTAAAACCAACTCCCAAGTTGGAAAATGCCCTTAAAGCTATGGGTGTCACCCGCTTGGTGGCGGAGCAGATAGACCTCGTGGATATGATACCACACCCCGAGCTCGCTTCCACCCGCTATTGCTTGGCAAATCCCGGCAAAAAGTATCTCGTGTATTTACCGGAGGGAGGAGATGTAATGATAGACCTCTCCCCAGCCCCGGGTGTTTTCGCCATCAAATGGATTCACCCTATAACTGGAAGGGTAATAACTGGAAAAAATGTTGAAGGAGGAAAGAAATTAAATTTGCTTTCACCATTGAAAGGGGCATCTGTTCTTTATTTGGCAAAAGTTGAATATAAGAGGTGATGAAGCAATGAATGCTAACGACAATTTATTTGTAGTTGACCTTTTCATATCTTTATCGGTTGCGCTTCTTCTCACGATGAGCTTCTCACCAAAGGAAAAGTCAAAAATTAAAGGTCCCTTGCAAGTGCATCCCCAAAATCCCCGCTACTTCACCGACGATGGTAAAAGGGTCATCTATCTTACAGGCTCCCATACATGGAGCAATTTGCAGGATATGGGACCATCCAATCCTCCTTATCCCTTTGATTTTTCCGCCTATTTGGACTTTCTTCAAAAACACAACCATAACTTCATTCGCCTCTGGCGCTGGGAATTGCCAAAGTTTCGCTATGACCCGAGTAGAAACTTCTCCTTTTGCCGACCTCATCCCTGGAGAAGAACTGGGCCAGGACTTGCAAGGGATGGCGAGCTGAAGTTTGACCTTACAAAATTTGATGATGCTTATTTCAGAAGACTTCGCCAAAGGGTGGAGATGGCGGGCAAGAGGGGAATATATGTCTCTATAATGCTTTTTGAAGGGCATGGAGCCCAGTTCGCAGCCGAAGGATGGGAGTTCCATCCCTTCCACCCGGACAACAACATAAACCACATAGATGGCGGTCGGTTGGATTATTATACCCTCAAAAATCCCAAAGTCCTCGCCCTTCAGGAAGCTTATGTGAAGAAGGTCATAGATACAGTCAACGACTTGGACAATGTCCTATATGAGATATGCAACGAGGCGGGTAATTACTCAACGGAATGGCAATACCATATGATTAAATTCATCAAAGAATACGAAACTAAAAAGCCCAAGAAACACCCAGTAGGTATGACTTTCCAATACGGTGGTGAAAGAAGTGGAAGCAATGCCAACCTCTTTAATAGCCCTGCTGATTGGATTTCCCCAAACCCCGAAGGAGGATACAGGGATGACCCTCCGCCAAATGATGGAAGAAAGGTAGTTTTGAACGACACAGACCACCTCTGGGGAGAAGGAGGGAATCCTCGCTGGGTTTGGAAGAGCTTCCTGAGAGGGCATAATCCCCTCTTTATGGACCGTATAGTAGAACTGACAAACCGTGCCATCACTTGGGCGGGAATATCGCCCGCCGAGGACATTCCCCTAGCTGAGGAGAGCCGCAAGGCTATGGGCAATACTCTCCGCTTATCCCAGAAGTTCAACCTAATCAATATGCGCCCTTTGCCCGAGTTAGCCTCCTCCGGCTATTGCCTGGCTGAACCCGGGAAAACTTATATAATTTATGTCCCTGATGGCATAGAGGTAAAGGTTGATTTAAGAGAAGTCAAAGGCAAGCTGAAAGTTGAGTGGCTTCATCCCATAGACTACAACTCGACTTCTGCAGGTTTAATTGAGGGAGGAAATTGGCAAAGTTTTAAGCCACCAATGGAAAGCGATTTCGTCCTGTTAATCTATAGATAAAAGTGCTTTAAAAATTGCCAAATTTGCCAATTGCCCCTTTTATCCCTTCAGGGAAATTAATACGTCTTTCCTCAAAAATAAATTGCTTTGAAAGCTTGTTCCATTTATTCATTGTTATACCTCCTTACCTTTATTTGATATGCTTTGTCAAGTCTTTTCTCCAACATCTCAATCCGTT
>JACIXQ010000120.1 GCA_014360465.1 bacterium | reverse complement strand
GCCATATCTTGCTCTACGGACATCCATCTCGTTTAGAACTGCTCCCAATATGTTCGCCTTTGCCATTTCAAGCATTCTCCTTGCCTGGTTGAAAGCGCTCCTGCTCGTTGAATTATAGCGCGCTACTATTATCGTTCCATCAGCAATTGATGAGAGAATTATTGCATCAGCGAGTCCCATTACAAGGGGCGAATCAATAATTATGACATCCATTTTTCCTTTAAGCTCATCTAAAATCTGCTTCATATGTTCTGACTCCAAAAGCTCTGCAGGATTGGGAGGAATGGGACCGCAAGTTATTGCATAGAGGTTTTCTATACCCGTTTCCCTTATAACGCTATCCACATCCATATCCCCAACAAGCACATTGGTCAGCCCAACATCTCTATCCAATCCGAAGATGTCGTGAACTCTGGGGCGGCGAAGGTCGGCATCGATAATGAGGGTTTTCTGCCCTGCTTGGGCGAACACTATGGCTAAATTGGCAGCCAAAGTGCTTTTTCCTTCCGATGGTTCAGGGGAGGTTACCACAATAGTTTTCAGCGGCTTACCCAAACTGGCGAATTTCAAGCTGGAACGCAAAGTACGAAAAGCTTCCGAAGCATGCGAGCGTTGGGTTGCAAGAGCCACTAAGAGAGATTTGGAAGCCTCAAATCGGGGGATAATAGCAAGCAATGTAGTCCTACATCTTCGCTCTATATCCATTGGCGACTTAATAGCGTCGTCCAAGTATTCAGCTATCACTGCTCCTCCAATTGCGAGAGCTATTGCGAGGAGAAAACCCAAGGTATAATTTAATCTTTTTCTGGGATAAATTGGGTCGTGTGGCAAGGTAGCGTTCTCTTCCATCGTTACATTGCCAAAAGTGGTAGCTTCCGCTATTCTTGCCTCTTGTAAGCGTTGCTGGAGGGTTGTGTAAAGGTTCTCTGCTACCTCAAGGTCCCTCTGCAGATTGGCAAGCTGCATTTCCTTCTCGGGCAGATTGGAGAGCTCACCCTCCAATTCGGAGACTATTCTTCTTAAAGCATCCCTTCGAGCTTCCGCTTTCAATAATTCAACTTGCTCATTCAATAAAGCGTCTCTTAAAGGATTGGGCTGTAGATTCTCCTGCAATGTCGTTTTCTGTGCTTCTTCGGAGATTCGTTTATTTATCTCGTCTATCTGCTTCTTAATCGCTACCACTTCCGGATGGCTATCGGCATACTTTTGCTGAAGTCCTAATAGCTTAACTTCAAGGTCGACCAGTTGTTGGCGTAGGGCTACAAGTGTAGGACTTTCCCCTACCGTCCAACCAGCTACTCTTGTCTCTCCCTGCTTTTTAAGCTGCTCGGTTAGATAATTTACGCTGGCTTTACGCGTATTTAGAGAAGCCTCAGCCTCCTCCAGATCGCTTTGCAAAGAGGCAAGCCTTTGAACCTTTTGTTTCACATCCTCGTCTAAGGACAAAATCTTTTCCCTTTCCTTGAATTCCTTGATCTTCTCTTCAGCTTCTAATAACCTTTGGTACAACCCTTTTTTCCCATTCTTTGAACTTCCGTATAACTGTTCCTCAATGAATTTTCGCGTCGCAACAGCCTCTTTTCTACCCTCCTCCTGGTTCTTATAAACCAACGCATGAGCAATTCCATTGGCTATCCACATAGCCTTCTCTGGAGAGGTATTATTCACCTTTATTACGATTATTTCGCTACCTTTAGGTACATCAAGTTTAATTCTCCCCATAGCTACATCATCGGCTATTTCATTTACATCTATAGTTACAGCACCCTTACTTTCTGTATTTATGTACCTAACCGCTTCCTCCAGATATGGAGTGCTCGTCGCTATTTCAAGGTATGTTTCCATAGATATATAGCTCCAAGGCATAAATGGCAAAAATTGCCCCCACGTTGTGGGCATACCTCTGTATTTACTCTCCTCACTTTTAATTCTCACCTTTGCTACAGCTTGATACACTTTTTGCCTCGTCGCGGTATATCCTATTACGAGAATCAAAGTAATACCAAAGATAATGAGCATAAAGGGCAAACGCCTAAATAATATTTCTATATAGTCTCTTAAATCAAAAACCTCTTCTCTTTCTTCCAATTTCTACTACCTCCTCAAGTAAAAAAATAGATCTCATCTTTTGATACTAATTTAAGTATTAATTATACCTAAAGTAGGAATGCTCTGACAATAATAATCGCTTAATTTATAAAAAATTTTCTTCTCTCCCTTCCCCTCATAACTCCCCGTTTGACAAGCTTCACAGGCAAGAGCTTACAACCTTTTTCTGATATAGCCTCTTCCAAAGCTTTCCGCCTATCCTTTTCTACAACAAAGAGTATACATCCTCCACCACCAGCCCCCAAAACCTTACCACCTATTCCACCTAATTCCTTCATATAACGGAACATCTCGTCTATTTGGACATTACCGATTTCTGGCAATAATCTTTTCTGTCTTTCCCAATGGTGGCTTAAAAGCCTGCCAATGTCAGCTATATCCTCTCTCTCCAAAGCATGCCTTAGCTCATAAGCTATCTCCTTCATTTCATCTAATAATTCCCCTATCTCTTTCTCATTTTTATACCTTTCCATCACTTCACCCACTATTTTACCGGAGAGACGTGAAGTCCCTGTATAAAAAAGAAGAAGGCTTTGCTCTAATTCTTTAATGAACTCTTCTCTCAATTTCAGCCTCACACAACGAACCCTGTCGGTAAATTCAAGAAAAAGAAATCCCCCCAAAGCTGATGCATACTGGTCCTGTTTGCCACCCCAAATGCCAAGCTCCTCTATCTCTAAAGAATGAGCCATCTCGGCTATCTCCTCCCTACTTGCTTTCTTGTTCATCAAATGGTAAATAGCGTAAATCAGACATACAGCCGTAGCCGCAGAAGCACCGAGCCCTGCCCCAGGTGGAGCTTCACACCAAGCCTGTACTTCACCGCCAAGTTCCATCCCCAGCCTCTTCAGTCCCGCCTTCAGCAAGTCAAGGTTACCATTATACTCCATCTCCCTAATTGAACGAGCCTCCTCGCTGAGGTCATAATCCAAGGAAACAAGTTTTATATTTGAACCTTCCCTAAGGTCTAAAGAGATGTAGGAATACAAACCGATAGTTGCATTGACAACGGCACCACCACGTTCAGAACTATAAGGTTCAACATCGGTGAAGCCACCGGCAAAATCTATCCTAACTGGAGCGCGAAAAATCATCTTCCTTTCTCTCCTTTTTTATTATATATTTTTTAGAAAGGCAGGTGAAACGAATTGAGGAATCTGATTCTTCTCGTATTTATCTCCTTGCTAATTCACTGCTTCGGGCAAAACATCGTTGCCACAGTCGACGGAGTCAAAATAACAGAGGAAGAATTCCTGAATGATCTTAAGAAATTCGCCGGAGAACCTATATTGAAGGAGATGATAGATAACATCCTTGTGGAAAAGGAAGCCCAGAAGGAGGGCATCTCAATAACACCCGAGGAATTGCAAATTAGGTTGGAGATATTTCGGAGGCTCAACACCCCTCCCGGGGTAGACTTTGCTAAGGACCTTTTAAACAACGGCACCACCCTTGCTCGTCTCACAAATGCCTTCCGTCTTGGATTGCTTTTGGACAAGCTTGTTGCCAAGAAGGAAAATATAACCATTAGCGACGAGGAAATAGAAAACGAGTTCAAAAAAGTCAACAAAGAACGTCACACCTATTGCATTCTCGTGAAGACAGAAGAAGACGCTCTTACTGTTCATAAAAAATTGACTGAGGGTTCATATACATTCAGCGAAGTCGCCCAACAGTATTCACAGGAACCAGAAAGCAAGGCAAAGGGAGGAGACCTTGGCTGGATTAGAAAAGGGACACTACCACCTTATTTTGATCAGGTTATCTTCAGCTTGAAAAAGGGAGAAATATCTGACCCCATATGGACGAGATACGGCTTTTATTTCTTCAAAGTTGAAGAGGAGAGAACCATCCAGTTAACACCTCAAATAAAGGAAGAGCTGAGACAATCCCTACTTACGGCAAAAGTCGGGTTGAGGAGATTTATGCTGTTAGACGAGCTACGAAGCAAGGCGAAAATAGAAATTTCTGTTCGGTTTCCCGATTCCTGAGTTTAGGAACCTGCCACTGAACGAAAATTCTATTTTAACTGCCTACGAAGAGAGAAATATCACTCAACGAGATATTGTGGGGAAGCCACCCCTGTACCACCGCTATACCATACTACCTTCCATATTCCGAAATCCTTCTTTAGAGGAATTGTAAAATGGAGGGTTTGCTTACCGAATGGTGTATTTATATCAACTTCCGCCTTAACCTCAGCAGAATCGCCTTCACCGCCCGTCCTTTGAGCGCGAACCGCAACTATTTCAAGCTTGTAGCGGGAGAACTCCTCGGCAAAAGCCTCTTTCGTTATTGAATTACGACAATCATTCGTTAGCAATTCGAACATCCTTTCATAATCTCCATTCTTCCAATAGTTGAACCAGTAATCCGCAACTTTCTCGGGAAGGGGAACAAGGGAAATGACAGGGTTCTTCTCCACAGCGACGGAAAGGGGTTCATAACCATATGCATTAACAACTAATTCTCCCTCTAATTTGGGAACCCTTAATTTGAATCTACCATTTTCGTCCGAAGTAGCACTTAGCGCTCCAATCGTCACGCTTGCCCCTTTAACGGGAGCATTTGTGATTGCGTCGGTTACTGTTCCTTGAATAGTAACTCCTCTAAACAAGAAAAGCACTACCCCCACACAAACCATTACAAAGATTATCAAAATTAAAAGCCAGGCTGGTACCCCTTTTTTCACGCCAATCTCCTCCTTTTTCCTTAGACTTATCGCTTAATAAGCTTACCATAAGGTTTTCCTTCCGGCAAGCCCAATTATTATAATTAGAAACGCCTTTCTATGCATCGTCAACATCATTTGTTAAAATTTCTCAAAGCAATTATACAAAATGTTCAAACTTAGGCAAGCATTTTATTTTTAAAAATTCTAAACAAAATAAGAAAATAGTCAATAGATCGCTCTTCCTCAAAAATAATTTACTCGAAAAGGGGGTAGTTTC
>JACIXQ010000012.1 GCA_014360465.1 bacterium | reverse complement strand
ATAATTGCTTTGAGAAATTTTAACAAATGATGTTGACGATGCATAGAAAGGCGTTTATAATTATAATAAATTGGGCTTGCCGGAAGGAAAACCTTATGGTAAGCTTATTAAGCAACAAGTTTAATCTTCTAATATTGTCGTAACCATTTATAATGAAGTCCCAATGATAATTGTAAACCAATGAACCCCATCCGGGGGCGATAGCTTCCTCCTCCCAGCAGATGATTACTGGGAAATTACTCTGCAAAAGCTTCTTAATTAGCCCAACATCGGCAAAAATGAAGAGGCAAAGCAAAGAGTTGTTTCTACATATTTCCACAATATCGGAAAACTTAAAGGACAAGCCACCGATTTTTGTCAGTTCCTTACTGGGCAATCCTTTCCCCCAAAAGGTGGAAACCCTGAGTAAGGCTTCTCCTAAAGTGGATTGGTTAAAGGTTATGTCAGGAAGCGTTAAATAAACTTTTTTATTAAACGAGTACCAGCTGATAAGGAAAAGCAAAATGATTAAGCCGAGTATGACAAGGAAAGTTGTTTTTCTCCTACTCATTTTCCTGATTCGTCGTTCCCGCTTAAGCTCTCTTCACTCAGTGTTAGGCAAAGAAATATAACAATTGCTCGCAAGACCATAGATAGACCATGGGACCACTTTCGAGCAACTCCTTTCACCGGCTCCTTATCCCAATAAACGAACCAATTGAACACATATAAAATTAGAACCTGCTTTATCTATCTACCGACCTTTATAAGAGCTCCCTTTTTAGTCTCTTAGCATCACCTTTTTCCTTGAAAAGTATGGCTAATCAGAAAAATGAAAATGACCATATCTACCAACAGCTTCCTATGAGCAAGGTAAATTATTTCGCCCTGTTAAGCTCCTTCTGCCAATCCTCCAGAATCTCCTCTATTCTCTCAAGGTCATTTTTGCTGAGCGCTACTTCTGCCGCCATTATGTTTTGCCTCGCCTGCTGGGCATTTCTTGCTCCTACAAGAGCACTCTTTATTCCGTCCTGATGAATCACCCAGGCAATAGCCAATGCCCCAAGGGTGCAACCCTTCTCCTCTGCCAGTTGCCTCAACCTCGATAAACACCTCTTCGTCGGTTCAAACGCCTCGGGGCTGAGCGTGAAATGGTTCCTTCGCAAATCATCGGGAGGCTCAACACCATCAAGGTGGAACTTGCCCGTCAGTATTCCCCTTTCCATCGGGCTATATGCCAGAATGCCGATATTGTTCTCCCTGCAATACGGCAAAATCTCCTTCTCTATGCCCCTGTTGAACATACTGTAGGGAGGTTGATTGGATACTATTTTCGCATATTTTCTCGCCTCTTCCATTTGCTCAACTGAGAAATTGCTCACTCCTATGTAGCGAATCTTTCCCGATTGCCTGATCTCCTCCAATGTTTCAAATGTCTCCTTTATCGGCGTGTTCGGGTCAGGCCAATGCACCTGATAAAGGTCTATTACATCCACCCCAAGCCTCTCAAGGCTGGCATCTATTTCCCTCAGCAAACTGTCCCTCTTCAGGTTATTGCTGATATTCCCCTTCTCATCCCACACAAGACCGCACTTTGTTGCGATAACAACCTTATCCCTCATTCCCTTTATCGCTTGCCCCACAAGTCTTTCCGCCCTTCCATAACCATAGGCAGGAGCAGTATCAATGAGGTTTACGCCATTTTCCAAGGAAACTTTTATCGCCTCAATAGATTGCATATCATCCGGCTCCGCCCACCAGACGCCACCCATAACCCAGGTTCCTAAGCCTATCACTGAAACATTTAAGGTGGAATCTCCCAGTCTTCTTAATTCCATTGAAAAATCCTCCTTTCTTAATTTTAAAATATGATATTGGTTTATGAATTGATTATCAATTAAAATTTAGATAATCTATATGGAGACGAACCTCGCAAAAAGCCTGATTATCGGAATCCTTGGCGGATTGATTCTTCCCTACATTTTGAGTTCTTTCCCACTCAGGGGGAGAAACTTCAAAGGTGCTCAGCTTCCCCTTCTCGGTTTTCTCTTCCCAATGCTTGGCATCGCCCTAATGATGGGAGAATTACCCACCTCCCTCGCCCTTCTTATTTTCGGAATTCTCGGGCTAATAGATGATATCTGGGGCTTGAAGGAGGTCAAAGGTTTCAAGGGGCATTTTCATCTTCTCCTAAGAGGAAAATTCTCCACAGGATGGCTCAAAGCCCTTGGTGGAGGCATAGGGGGGCTCGTCATCGCTTCTCTGCTTCACCATTCTTTTTTCCCCTTAATTCTCTCCGCCTTTATCATTTCCGCTTCAGCCAATTTCCTCAACCTTTTAGACCTTCGTCCCGGCAGATGTCTCAAAACCTTTCTAATCCTCTCCTTTTTCCTTCTAATTTTCGGGGGAAATGTCCATCCTTTAGTCCTTGGCTTCGCTTTCGGTTTCCTTTTCCACGATTTGCGGGAAAGGGCTATGCTTGGCGATAGCGGTTCAAACAGCCTTGGCGCTCTTCTCGGTCTATCATTCTGCCATACCCCTTTATTTATTCAACTACTATACGCTATTTTCCTCCTTCTCATACTTCTTCTAGGAGAGCACATTTCCCTAAGCAAATTAATAGAAAAAAACAGCATTCTAAGATTTGTTGACCGCCTTGGAAGGAAACCTCCCTTCTAAAACGACGGTGAACTCTCCTTTTATTTCCTTTTGGGCAAGCCAGTTCAGCGCCTCGCTCACCATGCCTCGGTATATCTCCTCATATAATTTCGTCATTTCCCGGCAGATAACCACCTTCCTATCACCCATTATCTCTAATATATCCTCAAGTGTTTCCTTTATTCTGTGGGGAGACTCAAAGAATACAAGTGTATGAGGATATTCCTTCAGTTCCTCAAGGAGCTTTTTTCTTTTGCTCCTTTTCCGAGAAGGAAAAGAGAAGAAGAGAAAACTCCTCGTCGGCAATCCACTGATGCTTAGCGCTGCAGTCAAAGCTGAGGCTCCGGGGATAGGAACAGTATCTATCCCCTCTTCACCACAACGCCTTACAAGTTCCTCTCCAGGGTCGGAAATCCCTGGTGTACCCGCCTCTGAAATCAGCGCTATCTTTTTCCCTCCCTTCAATTCCCTAACTATTTCCTCAATTCTTCTCCCAGGAGAATGCCTGTGGAGTGAAAGAACGGGTTTCCGTATATTATAATGGCTGAGCAAAGCCAACGCCTTCCTCGTATCTTCAGCAACGACAAGGTCAACAGACTTCAAAACATCCAGAGCCCGCAGAGTGATATCTTGTAGGTTTCCTATAGGTGTGGCTACGACGAAGAGTGTCCCCTTCTTTCCCACTTCAGTAGATACGAGGATAGGGTGGCAAAGCTCGCTTGTATGCCATCCTCTTCATCCGCTCCACTATCCTGTCCACCAACTCTTCGGAAAACCCTTTTGCAATCAATTGTTTCCTCGTAAATCCCCTTTCAACGAAATAGAAAAGAACCTGGTCTGCTTCAGTATAGGTGAAGCCAAGCTCCCCCTCATCGGTCTGCCCAGGCCATAATTCCGCTGTTGGCACCTTTTCGATGATCTTCTCCGGAACACCGATGGCTTTAGCCAATTGCCGCACTTGGGTTTTGTAAAGGTCTAACAGGGGAGCCAAATCGCAGGCAGAATCTCCCCAGCGCGTAGTGTATCCGAGAAGCCATTCCGTTTTATTGCCCGTCCCAACCACAAGGGCTCCGTGAACATAGGCTCTGTCATAAAGGATGCTCATCCTTTCCCTCGCCATCTTGTTCCCCTTCTGAACGATGTTATCTGTGGGAAACCGCTGGAAATAGGCATCTATTTGGGGTGTAATGTCTATTATCTCCCAACAGGCACCAGCGGTCTGAGCAAGCTCCTTGGCATCTTCAATGCTTTCATTGCTTGTCGTTTTATAAGGAAGGGATATCCCTATAACATTACTCCCACCCAATGCCTCCACCGTTAAAAGGAAGGCAGTTGATGAATCCAAGCCTCCCGATAGTCCAATCACCGCTTTCTCAAAACCTGCCTTTTCGAACTCGTTCTTGAGAAAATAGACTATCCTACGTCGGACATAGTCAACATCTATAGCCAAATCGTCAAGTGGCATAATGGACTCACCTCTTCTAAACTATTAAGCACAAATTATATGAATCTGTCAAACCACTTCGGCGCCCCAGCTCTTTTTTATCCATAGAGAACCAATCTAACTTCATAAAATTTGCTCTAATTTTTTATTTTTCCTTAAAATAGGATATAGAAAGGAATGATATAAATGAGGCTTTTCTGTTTATTGGTTCTGGCTATCGGTTTACTTTTTGGCACTACAACGAGCAATTTCTTCAAGAAAGGAGAGCCACAAATCAACTATGATAAGAAGAACCTCACATGGACATTGAATAATTTAAGGGTGGAAAGGAAAATCGTCTTCCAAAAGGGAGGGTTGTTTACCATCTCCTTAAAAGATAAGCGAACCTCGGCGCAGTTCATTGCCCAACCTTCTTCTGAAGGGATGTTTCAGTTCACCACTCCGGAGGAAACCATAGACATAACGACGGATTGGAAGATTACGGACATCAGACCCCCTGAGGGCTGGCAGAAAGCCGATTTCCCCGATAGCGACTGGCAGACGATTAACCTACCTTTCAGAAGCGAGGAGGATAACAAAACCTGGTGGCTCAGGAAGAAATTATCTCTACCCAAAGGAAAGGAATATCTCCTTGAATTTCATCAAGCTATAGACGATGAAGCCGATATCTACCTTGATGGCGTGCTTATTAAGCAGGTAAAATTGGAGGATGTGCCTTGGACTAAAACCATCACGATTGCTATAAAGGGTGGCGAAGTGCTCGCCATAGAACTGAGAGGACACGGCAGACCAAATGGCATTTATGGACCCGTGAATGTGCTCCCTGCTGGCTCCTTTCATATTCTTGACCTTTCTAAAGGTTGGGCATTGAAATCGTATAAAGTGATAAAAAATAAGGAAGGGAAAGAATTGTGTATAACGCTTCAGGGCAAAGGCGCAAATTCTGGTTGGGAAGTAGATGTGCATTATCAAGTTTATCAGGGAGACGAGCCATGGTTTATCAAATGGTTTGAAATCAAAAATAACAAAATTGGACATCCTCTGCTGGGAAGAAATTTCATCCTCGAGAATCTTCGCATCCCTGATATCAAATACGAAATTAGGAGCTTTCCGGGCACCAGCACAGCCATCTGGGCGAATGACAAAGGTATCATCGGGGGAGTTGGGTCTGTTTTGGGGAGAAGCCAGACGGGAGATAAATCTTTCCTCCTTCTTTGGAACAACGATGCACTTTTCCAGGGAAAACTCGTTACTCCTAAATCCGTTATCGCCTTCTTCCAGGGCAACGGTTCCAATGGCGCCTTTGTCTATCAACTGTTTATGGCTCATCATTTCGTCAGGGCAACTCCCTACAGCGTCCCTCCTATATACAACACCTGGTTCGGCTATTACAGGGATATAAATGAGAAAATCTGCGAGAAAATCATTCCCGTAGCTAAGGAGATAGGCTGTGAATATTTCATAATTGACGACGGCTGGCAGAAGAATAACGGTGAAGATGTTTACGGTGACTGGATTGTGGATGAGAACAAGTTCCCCCACGGATTGACATATATTAAGAAGCTCTGCAACCAACACGGTTTACATTTCGGCATCTGGTTCGCCCCTATTATGGCTGCTCCAGGTTCCCAGCTGGTTAGAGAGCATCCCGATTGGGTTGTCAAAAGAGGCGATTCATTTGTCATTGAGTGGGGTTCTCGCTATGGAATGTGTCTTGGTTCCGATTATCTAAACTGGATAAAGCAAAGGATGCTGGGCTATGTCAAACAAGGAGCTGAATTCTTCAAATGCGATGATGGTTTACTGGAGGCGGGATGCACCCAGCCAAACCATCACCATCTCCCCGGTCATTCACTCGCCTCCCAATGGGCTGGTTGGAAGGACTTCTGCGAGAGCGTTAGAAAGCTAAATCCAAACTTCATAATAGACAGGGGATGGGAGAGTGGTCCAGAGGTATGCGATGTCAACGACGAGGGTTGGTTCGGCGACTGGGAGATAGGTTATGACCCCAATAGGCAGAAAGATGTCAGATGGTGGTTCAAGAACGCCGATGTATATAGAATAACCCTCTGGGATCTGACCTCCGTCCGCCCTCCCTTCACCATTGCCTGGGAAACCCCCTGCCACCTTCCAATCGGACGGGAGGATATAAATGCCCTTGAATATCATTTCACCTCAATAGGCGCCTACATCTGCAATGTAGAGATACATGGCAAGATTGACGAAATGACAGAGAGGGAAAAGGAGATAATCAAGAAGTGGGTCAAATGGAATAAAGAGAATAGGGATTGGCTGGCTTTCGCCCAACCAATTCTGGATAGACCCTGGGACCCACGCAATCCCAACTCTCAACCCCATATTGATGGCGTAATGCATCTTCGTCCCTTATATAAAGGGCGATATGGCTACATCTGCTTGTGGAATCCCGCCGATAAGGATGATACAGCTGTAATAGAATTTGTTCCAAAGCACTATCTCGTTGATATGAACTTCAAGAAATTGGAAATTAAAAGTATAAAGGACGGAAGAAGCATTAAATGGCAAAACATCGGAAATAAATTAAGGATAGAAGTTCCAATGGGTGCACTAAGTTGGGAGATACTGGAGCTTTATGAGAAATGAAACTTAAAGTATGAAGCGAGAGAGGTCCTCGCTCTCTACTATATCACCCAGTTGCTTTCTAACGAACTCGGCATCAACGGTGATTACCTGACCTTTCAGCGAGGGAGCCTGGAAAGAGACATCTTCCAGTAGCCTTTCCATTACGGTATGAAGACGGCGTGCTCCTATGTCTTCTGTGCGTTCATTGACCAGCCTGGCAATCTTCGCTATCTCGGCAACCCCATCGGGAGTGAATCGCAAGTCTACTCCCTCGGTTGCGAGGAGTGCTTGATACTGTTTGCAGAGGGCGTTTTCGGGCTCCGTCAAGATGCGACGGAAATCCTCTTCCGTCAGCGGGTCAAGCTCAACCCTTATGGGTAGACGACCCTGAAGCTCCGGGATTAGGTCTGAGGGGCTGGACGAATGAAATGCTCCCGCTGCGATAAACAGGATGTGGTCAGTTTTGACAGGTCCGTATTTAGTCTGCACAGTTGAACCCTCTATAATCGGCAAAAGGTCCCTTTGCACTCCCTCCCTTGATACATCGGGACCAACACCTCCTGATTTGCCCACTATCTTATCTATTTCGTCAATGAAGACGACACCAAGATTCTCCGTCCTATCTTTTGCCTCCCTCTTCACCTCATCCATATCTATCAACTTATCCGCTTCCTCAGCGGTGAGTATTTCCTTTGCCTCCTTAATCGTGACTTTCCTTCTCTTCTTTTGCTTGGGGAAGATATTGCCGAATAACTCCTGGAAGTCCAAACCATACTCCTCAACGCCAGCTGGGGAGAAAACCTCCACAGCAGGAATTCCCCGGCTATCCTCCACTTCAATTTCTATAATTTCATTATCCATTTCACCACTCTCTATCTTTGCCCTTGCCTCCTCCCTCAACCTTTGGGCAGTTGCCACCCTATAATTGAATTCCTCCTCACTCATCTGTGGCTCCTCCCTTCTACCACCAAAGATGATTTGAAAAGGATTGGGAATGGAAGAAGGACGCTGAGGAAGAGGATAAAGCACATCAAGTATGCGCTCAATAGCTAAAACTCTCGCCTTTTCTCTAACCTCCTGCAACTTCTCCTGTCTTACCATCTGAACAGCGACATTCATCAAATCCCTTATTATAGAATCAACATCCCTACCCACATACCCAACCTCGGTGAATTTTGTAGCTTCTACCTTTATGAAAGGAGCGGAGACGATTCTCGCCATCCTTCTTGCTATCTCCGTCTTGCCTACACCAGTGGGACCTATCATCAAGATGTTCTTTGGGATAATCTCTTCCCTCAAATTAGGAGGAAGGAACTTCCTCCTGTAGCGATTGCGAAGAGCAATGGCAACAGCTTTCTTCGCCTTGTATTGTCCAACTATGTATTTATCCAGTTCCTCAACTATTTTTTGAGGGGTCAAATAGCTCATTGGGTCCGTCATACGCCCTCACTTCCTTCTATGGTCTCTATATAAATTTGGTCATTCGTATATATGCATATTGAAGAAGCTATCCTTATTGCTTCCTCTGCCACCTTTTCCGCGCTCAGCTCAGTATATTTCAACAAGGCTTTTGCAGCCGCAAGAGCATAGGGTCCACCTGAACCTATACCTATAACATCGTCATCCGGCTCTATTACATCACCGGTCCCTGAGACGACGAGAAGCTGCTCCCCATCCGACACAACAAGAAGAGCCTCAAGCTGTCTCAAGGCTCTCTCCGTGCGCCATTCCTTGGCAAGCTCAACACAAGCACGCAAAAGGTTCCCTTTATGCTCCTGTAACTTTCTTTCAAGGCGGTCGAACAAAGCAAGAGCATCGGCAGCCGCCCCAGCGAAGCCAGCGATGACTTTACCGTTATACATCCGCCGCACTTTCCTTGCCTTATTTTTGAGAACGGTGTTCTGAAATGTTACTTGCCCATCGCCCGCTATTGCTACCCTTCCGTTTCTCTTCACTGCAATTATCGTCGTGCTCTTCATATGTCTCATCCCCTTGGGTGAGCCTTCTTATAAACCTCCTTCAGTTTATCTACAGTCAGATGGGTATATATCTGCGTCGTTGAAAGGGAGGAATGCCCAAGAAGCTCCTGCACAGCTCTCAAATCCGCTCCCCTATCAAGAAGATGCGTTGCGAAGGAATGCCGAATCGTGTGAGGGGATGCGTAAAGGGCACCTTTCTTCGCCAGGTTACTAACGATTTTATGCACACCCCTAACGGAAAGCTTCCCCCCAAATCTGTTGAGGAAGAGGGCGGAATTCGGTTTTCTCTCCAACAAGGGACGCGCATAAAGAAGATAATCTCTTAAAGCTTGCCTCGCTTTCTCTCCAATGAAAACTATTCGCTCCTTACCACGCTTCCCCCTTACCCTGAGCTCGTCGCTATCTTCCCTAATATCCTCCAATCGCAGTGAAGCAAGCTCGGAAACCCTCATACCTGTTGAGTAGAGCATCTCTATTATCGCTTTATTGCGAAGACCAAGAGCATCCTCCTCCGCGGACGCAACAATGGTCTCTATATCCTTTAGTTTGAGAAAGTGAGGCAATCCTCTGCGATAGCGGGGCGAATTCAGGATAAGCATAATGTTGGATTCAAGTTTGCCCTGTTTGACAAGATACTTATATAGGGAACGAAGAGCCGACAACTTCCTCAAGATGCTCGCCCTTGTGTATTTCCTTTCTTGGAGGTAGGCAATGTAATCCCTCAATAGTGGGATATCAACCTTCCCCCACTCTTCTATATTTCTCTCTCCAGCAAAACGAGAAAACTGGTGTATGTCCTCACTATAGGACTTCAGGGTATGGGAAGAATAACCCCGGACCTCTTTGAGATAATTGATGAATTCCACTATCTCGTTAGTCATTATCAAGATAATTAATTTTAACCTACTCTAAAGGAAAAATCAAAAAGGATAATTTTGAGAGCTTCTCCAGTCTCCACCTAACATTGTGGTTTAAAGCGATGTCTCTTTTTCCAAGGGAAACCCCTTTCTTGGCGCATTGGAGCTTAATTTGTTTTTTTCCTTTACAATCTTTTAAATTTTAGATAGATTTCTTAAAAGGGAGTCGATGTTCAATGTTATTATCTTTAACACCTTTTCTTTTACTTTCTAATATTAATCCCCCTACAGCATCTATTGTAAGGGACATCGGCTCTCGACTCGAACTATTCGTTGACGATTGGTTGATTGCAAAAATGGAAAGTGTTAATTTTATGCTCCATCATCCACAACCAGAAGAAGTAGTCATCGTTTTTGACCAACCCTGGGAAGGGAATACTTGTGGGTATGTAACGGTTTTTGAAGACGAAGGTAAATTCAGGATGTATTATAGGGGCTCCAGCCATGACCTGAAGACTTATCTCTTAAGGCATGCCGAGGTTGTCTGCTATGCGGAGAGCGACGATGGTATTCATTGGAAAAAGCCAAACCTTGGTCTATTTTCCTTTAACGGTTCAAAGGATAATAATATCATCTGGCGAGGTGAAGGAGAGACAGGTATAGGGACACATAATTTCACTCCTTTTAAAGACAAAAACCCCAATTGCCCACCAGAAGCAAGATATAAGGCGCTGGGATTAGGAGAGGGAGGACTCTATGCCTTTCAATCCCCGGATGGTATCCACTGGAAACTAATGAAGAATGCACCGGTTATCACAAAAGGAGCGTTTGATTCCCAAAATCTCGCCTTTTGGGACGAGCTTAAAGGTTGTTATGTGGCATACTTTAGGCAATTTCGGAGTGGATATAGGGATATTATGCTTTCCACCTCAAAGGATTTCATCAATTGGACTGAACCCCGATTCCTTGAATATGGTTCTGCCCCAGATCAACACCTTTATACAAACGCTATTATCCCTCATTTCCGCGCTCCCCACATTTATATCGGTTTCCCGATGAGATTCTTCCCTGACCGACAGAAAGCGGTTCCCGGCGGGCTCTCTGATGGTTTATTTATGACCAGCAGGGATGGCGTTCATTGGCATCGCTGGGAGGAAGCTTTTATCCGCCCGGGTCCCATACCAGAGCGCTGGGTTAACAGGAATAATATGACTGCCTGGGGAATTTTAGCTACTAAATCAAAATTACCCAACGCTCCTAACGAGCTTTCCCTTTATTCAAACGAGGGTTATTATGGTGAGCAAAACAGGTTGCGTCGCTACACTTTGCGTATTGACGGTTTCGTCTCCATCCATGCTTCTTACCCTGGGGGTGAATTCTTGACCCATCCCCTGAAGTTCAAAGGAAACAACCTTGTCCTAAATTACTCAACTTCCGCAGGAGGTAAAATCCTTGTTGAAATATTGGACAGCGAGGGTAAACCCATCCCCGGCTTTACCCTTGATGAATGCCAAGAAATATATGGTGACGAGATAGAAGGCGTAGTCTCCTGGAAGAATGGTTCTGGTTTGTCTGCTCTCTCCGGGAAAATAGTTCGCCTTCGCTTCGTAATGGAGGATGCTGACCTTTACTCCTTGAGATTTAAATAGAATTTAAGAAAGAATGTCTGATACCGGGTTATGAAATTGCTTAATACCCCTAATAAGGCTCTCTTGACCGATGCTGATTAAATTTTCCAGGATTAAACTACAAGGACATTCAACAAGTCCTCGTTATTGATTTTATTCTTCCATCTTAACGCTTCGCTGTTTGTAAATGGAAAGCAGCTTCCAGCACTTTCTTGGCAATAGGAGCAGCGACACTTCCTCCCTTTCCTCCTTCCTCAACCACTACAGCCACAGCTATTTGAGGATTTTCTACTGGAGCAAAGCAAACGAACCAGGCGTGGGTTCGTTTGCGAGGCGGGTCCTCAGCGCTACCTGTTTTCCCTCCCACACTTATTCCCGCAACCCTTGCTGCCACGCCAGTTCCCCTCTGGTTCATAACAACCCTCCTCATTCCCTCTTTTATGAGCTCTATTGTTGATTGGGAAATTCCAATAGGGATTTTCTCTTCCTTCTCTCCCAATACGATGATGGGTCGGACAAGATAACCACCATTCGCTATAGCGGAGACCATCCTGCAAGCTTGGAGAGGAGTAAGTTGGGTGAAACCTTGTCCGATTGCCATATTCGCCGTATCACCAGCATACCAGGGTTCGTTAAAAGTTTTTCTCTTCCATTCTTCATCAGCGACAAATCCTTCCGCCTCCCCCGGCAGTGCAATTCCCGTTTTTTCTCCGAGTCCAAATTTCCTTGCCCATTCAGCTAATTTTTCAGGTCCTACAAGTAACCCTACCCTATAAAAGTATGTATCGCAGGATTGTTCTACCGCGGTGAGAAAGTCGACCGTACCGTGCCTTCGCCAACAACGGAAAAACCTTCTTCCGACCTGTAATCCCCCAGGACAATTTATGGTTGTGTAGGGCGAAATTTCCTTTTCTTCCAAGCCAGCTACTGCAGTTATTATCTTGAATATTGAACCAGGAGGAAATACACCACCTATCGCCCTGTTATGGAAAGGATGTCTCTTGTCCTTCAATAATGCGAGGCGCTGCTTTTCATTTCCCTGTGGCGATGCGAAAATATTCGGGTCAAATGATGGACTGGAAGCCAGGGCAAGCACCTCACCCGTGTTAGGGTTCATAGCGACCACAGCTCCCCTTCTTCCTGCCAGCGCCTCCTCCGCCGCCTTCTGGATGTCCAAATCTATAGTAAGGCGAAGCTCTTCTCCGCTTTTGGGCTCCAACCTCTCCAACAAGCGCCTTATCTGTCCCCTGACATCAATCTCTATCCTCTGCCCTCCCTTCTCTCCCCTCAATTTTTCCTCATAGAGTCTTTCAAGCCCAGTCTTACCAACGATATCCCCCATTTGGTAACCGTCAGCTTTTTTGCTCTCCAATTCCTCTTTGGATATCTCCCCGACATAACCAATAAGATGAGCAGCAAGCGAATTATGGGGATAATATCTTTGATTGACCTCTTCTATGATTATTGGTGGCAGGTAAGGAAGGGCTTCCTCCAGGCGAACGAGAACATCAAAGGGGATGTCCCTTGCCAACTCCACTACATCAAACATCGCTCTTTTCTTTATTCTATCTTCAAGCACCGAGGTGGGCACTTTGAGTATCTGGGCAAGACGCTGGAGACTTTCCCTTTCAACTTTTTTCCTGATTAGAAGTATCCGATACTTCTTGAGATTTGTAGCGATTACTCGTCCGTTGCGGTCCAATATTAAGCCCCTTGGTGGGGGTATAGTAGCCAATTTTATACAGATGCTCTCAGAAAGGTGTCTCATCTCCTCCCCTTTGAATATCTGTAGATACCAAAGAGTGAAAACAAGGAGAAGGAAAAGAGCGGAGGTGAAGTAAAATAGTCCCCTTATTCGCCCCCTATTGATTTCCCAAGGGTTTCTCAACTGTTTCATTTTGAGGTTTATCATCCTGAACAGCGTTTAAGGGCCCGGTATGTATATCGCAAGTTTCCGTGGGCATATCATCTAAGGGAACTTTTACTTTCTTGACAGATGGACAATATTGCGTCGCTATTTTCCCCGATTCGGTACAAATAGTAACCTCCACTAATTTACCTGTATGTATATTACATTTTTCCGTTGGGACAGAACCCTTGGGGAACTCCTGAATGTGTGTAGAAGGGCAGAAGGGGGTCGCGAGCATTCCGGTCTCATCACAAATCCGCACTCTCACCATTTCCCCGCTTTCCGACTGAATAGACTCGTTCCCGGACCAGAGAGGGCAGGCACGCTTCATAAAATCAGCCCATATCTCGCAAGGTATAGTGCCGCCGAAGACCCTTGACATAGGTGAGTAATCGTCATTGCCCACCCAAACCGCGCAAGCAAGCTGGGGAGTATAACCAACGAACCAAGCTGACCTGAAGTCATCCGAGGTTCCCGTCTTCCCGGCTGCCCCTGGCACAACACTTGCTCTCCTACCTGTGCCTCTCAAGACGACTTCCCTCAACATCATCTGCATCGTTTTCGCCGTTTCCTCAGAAATAACCGGATAAGAAACAGGCTTATTAAACTCTAAAATAGCTCCATTGGTTGTCTCTATTTTCAAGATACCCTGCGGTAGACAACGAACTCCATTGTTTGCGATGACCCCAACTGCGGATGCCATATCCAGAACCCTCACTCCACTTGCACCTATCGCGGTTGAGAGATAAGGCTGGAGGGGTGTGGTAATCCCCATCCTCTGGGCATAATCTATGACGGTTTTAATCCCTATCTTATCCGCCAATTTGACGGCAGCGACATTTATTGATTGTGCAAGTGCATATTTGAGGGTTACACTTCCTCTATATTTCCCATCCGAATTTTTGGGACGCCAGTATCCATTCGCGGTCTTATAGGAAACAGGCGTATCCACTACCCTATCGGTTGGTTTGAAGCCGTTGTCTATAGCTGCTGTGTAAACGAATATCTTGAACGCTGAACCCGGCTGAAGAACCGCTTGAACAGCTCTATTGAACTGGCTTTCCGAAAAGTCCTTACCTCCCACCATTGCGACAATGTAACCTGTCCTGTAGTCAAGAGCAACAAGAGCAGCCTGATGTGCATTGAATGCTTTTCCCTTTTCCAATCCTTTTTTAACCGCTTCCTCAGCGATATTCTGTATCCTCAAATCGAGTGTAGTATATATTTTTAATCCACTCTTATAGACGAAGTCCTCACCGTACTTATCAGCCAACTGGTCAAGTATCCAGAAAACGAAGTATGGCGCCTTGAACCTCGTCGTTTGTGGGGCTTGTTTATAGGCTAAACGAAGCGACTCATTCTTCGCTTTCTCCGCTTCCTCCCTCGTTATGAATCCCAATTCCACCATCTTATCAAGCACCGTATTCCTCATTTTGAGAGCGAGCTTTGGATTCCTATAAGGGTTGTAATCGTTAGGACGACGGGGAATAGCGGCAAGCATAGCGCACTCTCCCAAAGTTAGTTCGCTCACGGGTTTCCCGAAATAAATCTTTGAAGCCATCCCTACCCCATAAGCCCCATTGCCATAATATACCTTGTTCAAATACATCTCTAATATCTCCTCTTTGCTATATAGCCGCTCTAAGCGGATTGCGATAGCCATTTCCTGCATCTTCCGTGAGAGAACCCTTTTCTGGGAAAGATAGAGGTTGCGTGCGAGCTGCTGGGTTATTGTGGAACCACCTTCTACTATCCTCCTGTGCTTCAAATCATAATAAAAAGCTCTTAAAATAGCCCGAAGGTCTATACCGCTATGCTGGAAAAAACGGCGGTCTTCGCTCGCAACAGTTGCCAGCTGGAGGGCAGGAGGTATATCGCTCAATGGAACATATTCTCGCATCTCGCCAGAGAGGTCCGCAAGAAGGTTCCCATTCCTATCGTAAATCTGTGTTGCATTAGCAAGAACCTGGCTGTATGTATCCGTGTTTTCCAGAGATATGGAACGGACACTGGCCATACAATACAGGAAATAACCCACCAATCCTGCAAAACACAACAGAAGGAATGAGCCGGTTATCTTGAACAATATCTTAATTATCCTTAACATTTCTTTTTTAAATTTTAACAATTTCCCGCTTTTCTTTCAAGAAATGGCAGAATTCCCTAACTCATATGAAATATTTTGGAAATGCAAATCCGCTCCCTACATCTATAAGGCATTTTCCGCAATTGAGTTTCCTTTAATTAAAATTATCCTTTCGTTCGTCCTCCTCAACAGGTTCCTTTTTCGTTATCCGCACTTTGGTGATCCGCTTGCCATCCGTCTTCTCAACAGTCAGGATAGCATCTTCCAACTCAACATTTTCCCCCTCCTCCGGCACCTTTCCCAACAAGGCATACATTAGTCCTCCCATAGTATCTGCTTCCTCATCGGAAAGGGATAATCCCAATTCCTCGTTGACATCCTCTATCAACGCACGTGCATCAACTATCGCCGTATTTTCATCAATTCTTTGGATGAGTTCGCTTTCCTTATCGTACTCGTCCTTTATCTCTCCCACTATTTCCTCAAGTATATCCTCCAGTGTTACTATTCCCGCTGTTCCTCCATATTCATCAACAACAATCGCCATCTGCGCCCTCTTCCTCTGCATTTCCTTCAACAACTCGTCTATCTTCTTGGATTCGGGGACAAAAAATGCGGGGCGAGCTATGCGTCTCGCTGGTGTTGTCCGTTTACCTTCCCTATATTTGCGAATGGCGTCCTTCGCATGCACTATTCCTATGATGTTGTCCATATTTTCCTTATAGACGGGGAGGCGCGAATATCCCGTTTTTGAAACAACCTCCAACACTTTCTCCACGCTATCATCCGCCTCTACTCCTACTACATCTATACGAGGTACCATTATCTCCTTAGCTGTAGTATCTGTAAAATCGAAAATCGAGGCAATCATCTCCTTCTCCTCTTCCTCTATGCTCCCCTCCTTTGAACCCTCCTCAAGGAGGAGTTGGATTTCCTCTTCCGTTATCGTCTCCACACCTTCTAATTTGTCTCCACCACCGAGCAATGAAGCTATCCAAGCACTGATAGGAGCTAACACCTTCACTGCTGGGTAGGCAGCTAAGAAAAGGAATTTTATGAACCTCGCAGAAGCTAAGGAAAATGCCTCCGCCTTGCGAATTGCCAGGTTCTTGGGAACAAGCTCACCAAAGAGGAGAAGAAGAAAAGTCATCAATAGAGAACCACATAGAGCGGATACCTCCTCATACCCTTTACCCAAGATAGAGGAAAATATCCGTATAGAAAGAAGCGTGGAGACAGCACCACCGCCAACACCAAGAAGGGTTACCCATACTTGAAGAGAAGCGAAGAAAATTTCGGGCTTCTCCAATAATTGCGAGATTATCCGTGCCCGCTCGTCTACCTCCGCCAGATACTTTAACCTACTCCTACGTAAGGATATCACCCCTATTTCCGCTGCCGCCAACAATCCATTGAACAGAATGATTCCTGCTACTAAAAGCCAGATCAAAATACTTGAATCGTCCAAGCAATCACTCTCCTTTTACGAGAACTAATCTTACATTAAATAATAATAACGAACATCGTAAATCTAATCAACCTCATTTCTCATTGCCCTGCATGCATCCTCGTTTGCCCAGCTTCTATAACATCTTTTATACCGAAGCCCAACGGTTCACCTTTATCTATCTTATTCCTCGCAGAACGAATCGCCTCCTCTGCCCCCTGAGGGATTAAACCATACCAATCGGACCCCTTTTGCGTACCCCACCAGTCCATTCTTTCGCTGTAACACCAGACATATTCATCGGTGGTATAAAGGGCATAATAGACATTGTGCTCACACCATCGGGTCCTCTCATCGGGAGCAAGGAAATGGCTCAAGCGTCCCCATTCATATTCCTTCGGTATTAAGCCGAAATAATAATCCAGATAGAGGGCGAATCCCGCTTGCACCTGTAGTGTATACTTCTTTCTATTCTCAGGCGCAATAAGAGACAGTCCCCTTTGCCGCATCAGGTGGTAGGCACGAAAATAGTCATCAGGATCGCGGTAATAATAGGCAGGCTCATTGCCATCTATGATAATAACCTGCGAATTAGCCGCATCCAACATCCCATTCAGGAAAGCAGGTAAAAGACCATAGCCGTGCTGGGAAAGGCTCTCCATCCTCTTGGCAGGGTCAGCGATGTCTACGATATCAGGAAAGATGCTTGTTTGGAAAAAAGTAAGTATGCGAATATTAGGGAATTCGCTCTGGAGCGCCCGGATAAATCGTGCACCACATTCCCTCACACGCTTCCAGTAATCTTCAAAAGATTTGGTCTTCGCATTCAGCAAACTCGGATAATGCCAAGGGTTCCCATCATAGGGCTCTGGGTCAAAACAAATGCCGACCAATCCTCCTGCTTTGGCAACGGATGCTATCAAGCGGATGTTTTTCTCGGTGGCTTTCCAGTCGTTCTCGTTGAACCAATCCCAGTCCTTTTCCCTCGTTCCCCAGACCAGGACAAAATTATCGGTAAATCTGGTGAATTTCGTCGCTTTCAGATTTTTTAGGTCCTCCTCATATTCCTTTGGGTCGGCGACGCTCTTGCGGAATATATGGGCTGGAGATGCCTTCCAACCACCTTTAAACCTAAGGACAATTCCATCAAAAGGACGCTTCTCCATATCCCCTATATGACGCCGCACGAAATCGGTATAGGGAACATCCCAGCCATACTCTATCAGCTTCTTCTTCGGACGCTCATATTGAGCCAAAAGCAATGGAACCAACAGGAGTACGAGCAAAAACAATTGTAAACGCATAAAGTATTTCACCCCTTTCGTTAATTTTTGTAACATATTTATTATCGGTGATAAATGAATAAATGTTAATACCACCAAGCCGACGAATTTTTAAATCGCCTTCTCTTTCGGGAATGAGAATTTTCCTTTTCCTTACTCTGCTTGGCTTTTTCATTTCCCTTGCCAGACCTGCTTCCTTCCCTCAACCTGTTGGTTATGTCAACGATTTCGCCGGCGTCATTGACGATGAATCCAAAAAGAAAATGGAGGAAATTATCAAATTTATTGAAGAAAAAACTGGGGCGGAAATAGCTGTCGTAACAATCAAAACCCTTGAGGGTGAAAGCATAGAGATGTTTGCCAATAAACTGTTTCAGCAATGGGGAATAGGTAAAAAGGGAAAGGACAACGGTGTATTGATCCTCATTTCTTTAAAAGAAAAAAAGATAAGAATTGAAGTGGGATACGGTCTGGAGGATATTCTCCCCGATGGGCTCTGTGGAGAGATAATCAGAAAGGATAATGGTGCCTTTTCTAAAAGCGGGGAAATACGGACTTGCACTCCTTCGTGCTACCTATAGGGTAGCCCATATAATAGCCTCACATAACAATCTGAAGATGCCAGTGGAAAACATTCCACCAGAAAATTCTCTCATTTTGTTTAACCAACTTACTTTTCTTGCCTTTCTTTTTCTCTTCGTTTTCCCAATGCTAACCCTCATCTTGGGAATTATCCATTCCAGCAAAAACTTTATCAAAGAAGGCTGTTTTCCTTTACTATTTTTCTTATTTTTCTCTCTATTCCTTTTTGGATCTTTCACTGGCTTTGTACTCAACCCTCTTTCCCAAGGCGAAAGAGTGGATAAGGGACCCATAATTATTATGGGGATTTTTTACTTCGTGCTGATTCTTTTTCTATGGGGATTTCTGAAAACTACAAAAAGCATTGACAGAAGAAGAGGCAAGAAGAAAAAAGATGGTTTCTGGTGGTTCTGGGGAGGAGATAGTGGTAGTGGATGGTTCGGGGGTGGCGGGTTTGGTGGTGGGGGAGGATTTGGAGGCTTTGGAGGTGGTTCAAGTGGAGGCGGAGGCGCTTCAGGAAGCTGGTGATTATAATTGGGAGGTGATTTCCCTTGGTGGAGAAAATAGATTCGCTTGAAAGGTTGCCCAGAAAGGCGAAGGACGAGCTGAAAAAATTTTGTCTCGCTCTAAAGGACACGCTCGGAGAAAACTTGCTCAGCATCATAATTTATGGAAGCGTGCTAAGAGATGATTTCCTTCCCGGTCATTCCGATGTGAACATTATGCTAATAGTCAAGGAAGTTGATATACATTTATTGAAGAAAGTTGCACCGCTTGTGGAAAGAGCTAATAGAAGAGCTTTAATTGAACCACTTTTTCTCACACTTGATTACATCAAAACTTCTCTGGACACCTTTCCCATAGAATATCTCAACATTAAAAAGGAACACATCACACTATACGGAGAGGATCCATTTAATGAAATAGAGCTTTCCCCCGATGACCTACGGATACAGATGGAGAGGGAGTGGAAGCTCAACTACATCCGTCTCCAGCAGGCTTACTTCCGCTCCTATAAAGATAGAGATGCCCTTATAAGGGTCATTATGAAGTCGTTTAATTCCTTCTCCCATCTTCTATCGGCTCTATTTTTCCTTAAAGGGTTTGCAAGTAAGGACAAACAAGAGATATTGCAAAAGATGGTAAGGGAGTTCTTCGTGAGAGAGGAAATCGTCAATTGGCTAAGCGATTTACGCAAAAGAAAGGAAAAGCTCGGGCGAGATGAAATAGAAAAGAGATTTGACGAGTATATAAAGATGATAGAAAGAATAATGTATGCTTTAGAATCTCTTAAGGAGGGGTAAAAAATGAAAAGATTGTACATTGTTCTTTTTGTATTGATAGTAATATGTCTGTTGCTTTATGCTGTAATCAAAGCTCAATATAATCGCCTTGTTTACCTGGACCAACTGGTGAAGGAAAAATGGGCGCAGGTAGAGAATGTCCTTCAAAGACGCAACGATTTAATCCCTAACCTCGTTGCTACCGTCAAGGCATATGCTAAGCACGAAAGAGAAGTGTTTGAGAAAATAGCGGAGGCAAGAGCTAAGTTAGCGGGAGCTAAAAGCGTTCAGGAAAAGGCATTAGCGGAAAACGAGCTTAGCCAAGCCCTGAGTAGATTGTTGATGATTGTGGAGAATTACCCCCAATTGAAGGCAAGCGAGAATTTTCTCCGTCTCCAGGACGAGCTTGCCGGCACGGAAAACCGCATAGCGGTTGAAAGGATGAGGTATAATGAGGCTGTTAGGGAATACAACAAGGCTGTTAAAAGTATACCGATAGTCTTTTTTATTGGTATCTTACCCTTCGATAAAGAAAAGCCATACTTCCAAGCAGAAGCTTCAGCCCAAAAAGCCCCCAAAGTGGAATTTTAAATTATTTGAAACTTTTTATCTTTTAGAACGGTCTAATTATTGAACAATAATAATGCGGAGTGAGTGGTGATGGTGAAGAGAATAGCCTTTTTACTTTGTCTCATAGGTGCATTTGCCCTCGCCGATGGCGGCTTCGTTTTCCAAGAGGACGAACCAGAGATAGAACTAGACAATGCCGACCAGGAAGCCATAATCTATTATGAAAAAGGCTGGGAAACCCTGATATTATCCACCAAATACACCGGACCCGCCTATGATTTCCTTTGGCTCATTCCTACCCCTTCCGCCCCAAAAGTTTCCCTTGCGCCAGGGGATATTTTCCAAAAAGTTGAAGATATTGTCGCATCTGCAAAAAGGAACGAAGAAATTCCCCCTATTTTTTATGTTCCAACCTTTGGCAATGGCTCCAATGCAGAGGTTAAGGAAAAGGAGAGAAAACAACTCGGTGCATACGATATAGTAGTTATATCCTCCAAGGACACAGATGCCCTATTCAAGTGGTGCAACAAGGAAGGCTACAAAATCCCTATTAATGCCTACCCCATCTTGAAACAATATATAAATAAGGGCTGGTGCTTCACAGCAATAAGAATTAACGCTATAGGTTTTGGTCCACATATCGTTTTCGGTCAGCTCTCACCTGTAAAGCTTAAATTCGCTTCTTCTCACATCGTCTACCCATTGAAGATTAGCTACATCAACAGACTTTCCCTGAGCCCATCAGTTGTAGTATATGACGAGCTCTGCCAACACCCCGTCGTCTTCAGCAAAGAGAAAGATAAAATAAAGGAGGTAGTTATAGACAGAATCAAGAAGGACCTATCTTCAGGGAATAGGTTTGAAAGCAGTATCCTTTATAGGCTGGGATTTGGGGAACTGAAAGAATCATATGAAAGAACGCTCGCTGGTTTGCAACCCCTGGAGACCCTCCTGCTTTTAGCAGGAATGAAGGTTGAGGAGGATGTAAAAAAGCTCAGCGAAAAGGAGCACAACAGCATAGCTATTCTGGTGATAGCTCCTTATAAAGTCACTATAGGAAGGGGAACAAACCGCCAGCTTGCCAGTTTTATAGAAATCCCTTTCACAGTGAAGATAAGGACTAAGGGATTGGGGGAGTTTCTTTTGGAAAATGAATCAGATAAATTCCCTCGTAAAGTCTATATCACGGGTGTATCTGGTAGCCCCTTATATACCTCTTTTCAGGACGACCTCGTTTTTGCCAGAGACCTGGGAACTCTGAAGTTCATCCTCTTTCTGCTCTTACTTTTCGGTCCCCTTATATATATCGGAATTGAAACTCGCATACAAAATGCACACCTCCATTATCTTCTTGATGACTTGGAAAAAACAGGTAAGCGTTTTCGTCGCCTACTCCAACAGAGAGAAGCGCTTTTCAATGAACTGTTCCCACTCGTAGGGGAAAACCTAAAAGATAAAAGCCTATTTGAAAAGCTTCAGAAGAACCACAGAGCAATGACGATGAACAGAAATATTGAGGAAAAAGCTAAGATAGAGGAGAAAATAGAAGAGATACTGACCGACCTATTTATTTGTTTGAAAAATATCCCTCAAATTCAGGGAGAAAAATTACAAAACATCATCCAAAAAATCAACAGTTTGCAAAGACAGATTTCAGCGGAACTCGCCCGCTACTTGAAACTCGTCAGAGAACATGACAAGCTACTCAGAAGCATACCATTGGTTTTCTTCAAGAAACCCGTTCCCTTCGAGGAAGATGATTCTCTCGTCTATGGTGAAGCTGTTTCACTGCCCAATAATTAACTTTTCAGCTTGATAGTAATTCTAATTTTTGAACTACTCTATAGACAAGCTATAGGAAGGTGATAGAAAATGCACAAGAGAATCTGGCTCCTCCTTTTTCTATGTGCCACTGCCTTACCCGATGGTGTGGTTTTCTATCCCTATGACAACCTTCCAAGGATTTTTTCAAGAGCCGACCAACAAGCATTCATCTATTACGAAGGAGGACAAGAAATCCTGATTCTCTCCATTAAATACAGGGGCGATGCTTCTGATTTCGCCTGGATAATCCCTGTTCCCTCAAAGCCCAGGGTAGCGAAAGCACCGGAGGATTTCTTCGAGCAGGTTCAAGATTTGCTACATTATCTTGGTTATGGTAGAAAACCTGGAGAACTTCTCGCTCCCTCTGGATTCGATGGCTTTGGGGGACATCTGGGTGAAAGCGAACCAGTCACAGTAATATCTCGCCAGACGATTGGGATTTACGATGTTGCTGTCCTTTCCTCTACCGACCCACAAGCTTTGAGCAACTGGTGCAAAAAGGAAGGATATAAGCTACCTGATTCCGCCCCTTCAATCCTCAAAACATATATAGATAGGAAATGGTTTTTCATAGCAGTGAAGATAGATAAGAAAGCATTTGGCAAAGCAACAATCGGAGCGGGCGACTTGACGCCTATAATGATTGGATTCACATCTAATAAGATAATTTATCCTCTGAAAATCAGCTTCTTAAACAGGGAGCATTTGAGACCGAACATAAAGAAAATAGACGAATGGGCTGGACACCCCGTTATTTTCCGGGAAGAAGAAGAGGAACTCATTGATAAGTTAATTGAGCAACTTGAAAAAGAGAGAAGGGAAGGAAAGAATTTGGAGGAAACATTGCTTTATAAGCTGGGGTTTGAGGACTCAATTAAACCATCACCTTTTGACGATTTTACGCGAAGAGAAAGGATAATCAGGTCGACATTGGAGAGCGAATTCCGTCAAATTGCACAGAAGGAGAATTGCAACCTTGAATTGGTCGTCGTAGCTCCTTATTTCGTGGACATTGCTGAGGAAACACCAAAAGCCATAAGGGATAACCTTTCTATTCCCTTCACCTCCCACCTAAAGCCCGATCTGTTCTACAAATATCTTACTTATCAGGATAAGAGGCCAATCTTCAAGCCAAAGCAGACAATGGCACTCACATATATCAGCGGAGAAGTCCCTTATGCTCTCTTCATAGATGACCTCTTTCTAACTCCACACTGGGGTGGAAAATCCGAAATAAAACCAAATTGATTTACCCGTTTCCAAAATGCTGCACGATGGGTGTGCCGCTCTGCTAAGCTTTTTCATTCAATGGTTACCTTTATCAAGTCATCAACAGGAGCATAATCATCCAGCAGAGTTGGTACATCGCTGACCTTTAAATCGTAAGTCAACATAGCCTCGGCTATGGAGACTATATAGGGAATTATGTTGTTCTTCAACTTCTTAGCTCCATCAATAATCTGATTTTTAGCCAATTTCTTTCCATCCGTAGCGATAAGGATTATATTGCGTGATATATCCTTGTTGTAATTAGACGGTTTCTCGTCCTCAAAAACAACGGGGAAAACATAGACATTTTTGAAAACCCGTTTGAGAGTTTTGAACTGTGACCTTGGATACCTGCTCTTCTCCCCAGAAACACTCCCAATTACATTGCAGATTATCACTCCACCTGGATTGAGGTGTTTTTTAGCTATCTCCATAAATTCCTTGGTAGTAAGATGGAAAGGGATCGCCTCTGAGAAGTAAGCGTCCATAATGATTATGTCGTATTTCTCCTTCGTCCTGTTCAGATATACCCTTCCATCATCTATATGCACTTTCAACTTTTCATCTTCATTAAGATAGAAATATTTCTTCGCCATTTTGACGACCTCAGGGTCTATCTCCACAATATCTACCTGGATATTAGGATAGAGTTTTCGAAACTGCCTCGGTCCAGTCGCCCCTCCGCAACCAACAAATAGAACTTTTCTGGCATTGGGCACGAAAACCAATCCAAGGTGGAAACCATCAGTGTATGGGGCTATGCTTGTGATATTGTCCTTCTTGGAAATACCACTCTGAATCGCCCTATTGAACTGCATAACCCTCCAGTCCTTATCCTCTCCAATCAAAATATAATGATAAAGGCTCTCCTTCGTCTCCAGGATGCGAAAAGTGCTGGGGTCAACAAGCCAGTAAGAATGAGCGACGGGAGCTAAAAGGAAAAGTAGAAGCAATATTCTGGGTCGTAAGGGAAGAAGGGCAAGACCTAAGAGGGTAAGTAATATCCCCAGACCAAGTATAATTATATGGAGGCGAAATAGAGCGATAAGGTAGAATGAAGTAGCTAATGTTCCCACCACGCTTCCCACAGTGGAGATGGCGTAGAGATTTCCCGCGGTTTTGCCCACATCGCCAAGTGCAAGTGTGGAAAGCTTTATCGCAAAGGGGGAAACCATCCCCAAAAGCGTTGCGGGGATGACGAATAATATCGTGGAAGCGAGAAGCGACCCCCATCTTACATGCAAACCCCAGCTGGCAATAACCTGACAAAGGGGACGATACAGATAGGCAACTATGAGAATCACAAGACCACTAAGAGCAATTATCAAGCCAAGAACTCTTGCTGATGGCTTCTTATCGGAAATCCGTCCGCCAAGATAATATCCAAAACTCAACGCAAGGAGGAAAATGCTAATCAAACTACCCGTCATATAAATTGAGCTACCGAAATATGGTGGGAGCATCCTGAAACCGAGCATCTCCAGACACATAACTCCTGCTCCACAGATGAAGACCGTTACGAACATTGCCATTTTCATTTTAAACACCTCTTATCTTATAAATTTTAAAAAAACCAGATAATTTGACGAAATTTTATTTGACGAGTTTGTAACTGATGGATAAAATTAATAGCAAAACGCAACGAAGCGTGCACGGAAACGAAGGCGTTTCCCCTTTCATGTCAGGGGAAACGCCTTTTTTTATAAATTACCATTTACCAAAGGAAAGATGAACCGATGGAAAGAGAAAAACAAGTGGCTGATAAAGATTATAGGGTTCCATCTGCCTGTGGCATCTTCGGTATGATGAGCCGAAGTGGACGCCGCTTTGATGGCTCCCTGATTATAAAAGCTATGGCAAATATGAGAGAACGTTCCAATGGTCTCGGAGGCGGTTTTGCCGCTTATGGAATCTATCCTCAATACTCTTCCCTCTATGCCTTTCACCTAATCTATGATAACGATGTGGCTAAAAACGAGACTGAGAAAATTCTCTCTTTATACTGCCAAGTGGAAAAATCCGAGCCCATACCCTTCCGATACACCAAAAGGATAACATCTGCTCCCTTGCTATGGCGTTATTTTCTTTCACCCAAAAAGAATGCTGACGACGATAGAACAGAGGAAGACTTCATCGTGGACCTCGTTATGCTCATCAACCGCAAAATACCAGGAGCATTCGTTGCTTCCAGCGGGAAAAATATGGGTATTTTCAAGGGTGTTGGCTACCCCGAGGAGATAGGTGAGTTCTTCCGTCTGGACGAATATGAAGGATATATCTGGATTGGACACGGTAGATTCCCAACCAACTCCGTTGCTTGGTGGGGTGGCGCTCACCCATTCGGGCTTTTAGACTGGTCGGTTGTTCATAATGGAGAGATTTCTTCCTATGGAATAAATAGAAGATATCTCTCCGCCAATGGATATGAATGCACCCTTTTCACAGATACGGAAGTTATCGCTTACCTTGTTGACCTTCTTGTCAGGCGTCATCAACTACCTTTTGAATTGATGGCTAAAGTCCTCTGCCCTCCTCTATGGGAGGAGATCGAGCGGATGCCCCAGGAAGAAGCAGAGCTCCACCAAAATCTAAGAATCGTGTATTCGGAAGCTCTTGTTAATGGACCATTCGCCATCATCGTTGGCTTCAAGGATGGAATGCTTGGTTTGACCGATAGGATAAAGCTCAGACCTCTTGTAGCGGCTGAGGATGAAGATATGCTTTACATATCGAGTGAGGAAGGAGCAATTAGAGAGATACAACCATCCCTAAAAAGGGTCTGGATGCCCACCGCGGGCGAACCAGTTATCGGAAAGATAGGAGCGACGAGCTATGCCACTGAGCACTATATTTCCTGAGTTCAAAATAATAAGAGATAAAGAAAAATGCATTGCCTGTCAGGTTTGCGTTAGGCAATGTGCCTTTGAAGCTCATATCTACGACCCGGAGAAAGACGAAGTCTACAGCGACGACTCCAAATGCGTAGGCTGCCACCGCTGTGAGGCTCTCTGCCCCACCGATGCCCTCAACATCATAAAATATCCTTTTGACATTAAGGATAATAAAAATTGGACCCCGGGAATTCTCAACGATATCTATCGCCAAGCAGAATCGGGAGCGATAATCCTCACAGGAATGGGATGCGATAAGGACTATCCAATTTACTGGGACCGCATCTTGCTCAACGCTTCACAGGTAACAAACCCTTCAATCGACCCCCTCAGAGAACCTATGGAATTACGCACCTTCATCGGCAGAAAACCTAGATATGTGGAAGTTGAACGAAGCCAGGAAAGAGACACAGTAAAAGTAAAAACCCAGCTACCTCCCCAGCTAAGACTCGAGACCCCGATAATGTTCTCGGCAATGTCCTATGGCTCAATAAGTTTCAACGCCTGCCAAGCGTTGGCAAGAGCAGCGGAGGAGATTGGTACCTATTACAATACTGGAGAAGGTGGACTACATCCCGACCTCTACAAATTCGGAGCCAATACAATCGTTCAAGTAGCTTCGGGACGCTTCGGGGTTCATCCCGATTACCTGAATGCGGGAGCAGCTATAGAGATAAAAATAGGGCAAGGAGCAAAACCTGGCATTGGCGGGCACCTCCCAGGTGAGAAGGTAACAGAAGAGATTTCCAGGACGAGGATGATTCCCACTGGAACCGATGCCCTCTCACCTGCCCCCCACCACGATATCTATTCAATCGAAGACCTACGCCAGCTCATTTATGCCCTGAAAGAAGCAACCGAGTACAAGAAACCGGTCGGAGTCAAAATCGCTGCTGTTCACAATGTCGCTGCCATCGCCACGGGGATAGCGAGAGCGGGAGCAGATTTCATCACCATAGACGGACTCAGAGGAGGAACAGGAGCTGCCCCTCAAGTGATAAGGGACAATGTCGGGATACCGATAGAGCTGGCCATTGCTGTGGTTGATAGCCGATTGAGGGAAGAAGGAATTAGAGAGGAAGTCTCGCTTATCGCAGCTGGCGGTTTTAGAAAAAGCTCGGATGTTATAAAGGCTATAGCCCTGGGGGCAGATGCTGTCTACATAGGAACAGCTGCGTTAGCAGCTATGGGATGCCATGTTTGTCAGAAATGCTATACAGGAAAATGCAACTGGGGAATCGCAACTCAAGACCCATACCTATCAAAGAGATTGAACCCTAACATAGCCGCACGCAGACTGGTCAATCTCATAAACGCATGGTCAAAAGAGCTCAAGGAAATGCTAGGTGGTATGGGGATAAATGCGATAGAGAGCTTGCGGGGCAATAGAGAACATTTAAGGGGAGTGGGTTTGGAAGAATGGGAATTGCGGCTTCTCGGGATAAAACCAGCTGGAGAAGGATGGTGAAAATGAAAAGAATATACATCCATGAAGAATACTGTATCGGTTGCCGATTATGTGAGATACATTGCATAGCACAGCATTCACGCTCTAAAAAGCTGATAAAGGCTTTCAAAGAAGAGTTCCCTCGCCCGCTTCCACGGCTCGTCGTGGAAGAAAGCGGCTATATCTCGTTCGCTCTCCAATGCAGGCACTGCGAAGATGCTCCCTGTTTGTCCGCTTGCCTCACTGGTGCGATGTATAGGGATGAAAAGACGAAAGCCGTACTCCACGATAAGGATAAATGTGTTGGCTGCTGGATGTGCATTATGGTTTGTCCATTCGGCGTGATTAAAAGGGATGAAAATAACAAAATCGTCTCTAAATGCGACCTCTGCAACGGTGAAGAAGTGCCCGCCTGCGTGGCTAATTGCCCAAACGAGGCACTTGAGTACAGGTGATTTGCTATGGAAAGATTCCTGATAATTGGAAGCGGTCCAGCAGCAATTTCAGCCATTGAGACGATCAGGGGTAAAGGCAGCAAGGTAGAGATAACGCTCCTCAGTGAGGAACCATATATTCCTTATTCTCGCCCACTGATTTCCTATCTTCTCGCTGGGAAAATAGAAGAAGAACGCCTTTTCTATAAAGGTCGCGATTTTTACGAGAGATATGGAGTTAAAGCTTTTCTGGAAGAGCCCGCCGTAGAAGTCAATATCCGGGAAGGAATCGTTTATTCCACCAAAGGACGAAAATTTACTTACGATAAGTTGCTCATCGCCGCCGGCGGAAAGCCAATCATCCCAGCAGTGGAAGGGAAGGAGCTAAAAGGGGTTTTCACCTTCACTACCCTCAACGACGCAAAAAATATAGCCAAGTATTTAGAAGTTGAAAAGGCAGAAAGAGTTTTAATAGTTGGCGGCGGACTGATAGGTCTGAAAGCTACAGAAGCGCTATTGGAATGGAACTTAAATATTACTCTTGTAGAGCTTGCCGACCGTATTCTAAGCTTAACCTTGGACAAAAAGGCATCTAACATATTGCAATGGCGGTTGGAAAAAGAAAGTGTGAAAGTCATAACCTCCAATACAGTTCAAGAGATAAGAGGGCAAAAAAAGGTGGAAGAGGTATCATTGAGAAGTGGAGAGATTTTACCCTGCGATATGCTCATTTTTGCGATTGGTGTCGCTCCCTCGGTCAGCTTTCTCCGAGAAAGCGGAGTAGAGATCAACCGTGGCATTATCGTAAACGAGAAGATGGAAACCAACATTCCCAATATTTATGCCGCTGGGGATGTGGTGGAGATAAAAAATATAATATCAGGTAAAAATCAGCCTATCGCTATCTGGCCAAACGCCACCGAGGGAGGAAAGGTAGCGGGTGCAAATATGTTGGGCGAAGATAAGTTTTATCCCGGAACATTCCCGATGAACTCCGTGGAAGTATGTGGTATTCCCACAATCTCTATGGGGCTGACCGAACCTGAAGGAAATGATTACGAGGTTTTCTCTAAAGAAGAGGGAATAAATTACAGGAAGGTTATATTGCGGGATAATAGGGTTGTAGGTGCCGTATTCGTGGGAAATATTGAAAGAGCCGGTATCTTCTGTGGTTTGATTAAGGACCATCTGGATGTTTCCCCATTCAAGTCGCGGCTTTTAGACGATGATTTCGGTCTCATTTACCTACCCCGAGAATATCGTAAAAGGAAGATAGAAGAGGCGATAGGGCTATGAAAATAATTGAGGCAAACGGATTACATTATAGGCAATTGAACGAAATTATCAGAGAGGCTATTAAAAACGGCGAACAAGAATTCAAGATAATTGGAGCTACTGGTCAACGCTACATAGCGGCTGGTATAAAAAATAAAATAAAGATAGTGATAGAGGGAACCCCTGGAAATGATTTGGGTGCCTTCATGCAGGGACCATATATTGAGGTTATAGGGAACGGGCAAGACGGGATAGGAAACACTATGAGTGATGGAAAGATAATAATCCACGGAAGAGCAGGCGACATAATCGGCTATGGAATGAGAGGTGGAGAGATTTTTATCAGAGATGAAGTTGGTTATAGAGTAGGTATTCATATGAAAGCTTATGATAATTTAAGACCAGTCATCGTTATTGGTGATTCGGCAAAAGATTTCCTCGGCGAATATATGGCGGGAGGATTAATTATAGTCCTCAACCTAAGGGGAACGGTTCCCATTGGCAAATATTGCGGGACAGGAATGCATGGAGGGAAGATATATGTGCGTGGGGATATAGACGAACATCTTCTCGGGAAAGAGGTATCCATAACACCACTTTCCGAGGAAGACGAATCCGAGCTCGCTGGATACATCAGCCAGTATTTCGAGCTTTTCGGTGTAAAAAGAGGCAATGTATCACTGGAGGAATTTAAAAAGATATCGCCTCGTTCCCATCGCCCTTACGGTAGCCTTTATACTCATTAAAATTAAAACAACTATATAAAAAACAAAACTGGCGCAACGACGCGCCCGAAAAGGAAACAAAGGCGTTTCCCCCTCCTTCGGGGAAACGCCTTTATTTTTAAATCCAAAAAATAAGGAGGTGTTTTAAAATGCTGAAGAGCAAAGAGAAATTAGTGAGGGCGCTAGAAAAGGGCGTCCAGGTAGTTGACCTTCGCTTCACCGACCTTCTTGGAGGTTGGCAACACTTCTCCATACCGGTAGAAGAGCTAAGCGAAGAGCTCTTCACAGAGGGTATCGGTTTTGATGGTTCTTCAATAGTCGGATTTCAGGAGATCCACGAGAGCGATATGATACTAGTACCGGATATGGAAACGATGTTCATTGACCCCCTGTTATCTCCCACAACCCTGGTGTTCATATGTGATGTGGTGGACCCGATAACTCGTCAACCATATTCAAGAGACCCCAGGGCAATCGCCAAAAAGGCGGAAAAATACCTGAGAGAAAGTGGGATAGCAGATATATCTTTCTGGGGTCCTGAGGTGGAATTCTTCATATTCAGCAATGTTCATTACCAGAACGAGGCTCATCGTTGCTTCTATGAAGTAGATAGCGAGGAGGGTATTTGGAACTCGGCAACAAATTCATCACCAAACTTAGGTCATAGACCTCGCTTCAAAGGAGGCTATTTCCCTACCCCACCGATAGACCGCTTTCAGGAATTGCGCTCCAAGATGGTGAAAAACCTTCTCGCTTGTGGGATAAGAGTTGAGGCTCACCATCATGAAGTTGCTACTGCTGGACAAGGGGAAATAGATTTGAGATATGCCCCTCTTACAAAAATGGGTGACAATGTTATGATTTACAAGTATGTGGTGAAGAATACAGCTCATCAATATGGCTTAACTGCTACATTTATGCCAAAACCACTCTTCGGCGACAATGCATCCGGGATGCACACTCACCAGAGTTTATGGAAAGAAGGGCAGAACCTTTTCTTCTCCCCGAACGGTTATGCCTATCTATCACAGCTTGCCCTCTGGTATATCGGTGGTCTGCTTAAACACGCCCCAGCCCTTCTCTCTTTTTGTGCCCCAACAACCAATTCTTACCGTCGCCTCGTTCCCGGTTATGAAGCTCCTGTAAATCTCGTATATTCACAGAGAAATCGTTCCGCCTGCATCCGTATCCCAATGTATTCAGCAAATCCTTCTGCTAAAAGAATAGAATTTCGTCCTCCCGACCCTTCTGCTAATCCTTACCTCGCATTCGCTGCTATGCTTATGGCGGGAATAGATGGAATTATAAACCAAATAGACCCGGGCGAACCTTATGATATTGACCTCTACAAACTGGCACCTGATGAAACAAGAGAGATAAAATCTCTTCCTAGCTCCCTTCACGATGCCCTTAAAGCACTGGAAGAGGACCACGAGTTTCTCCTGAGAGGCGGTGTTTTCACCGAGGATGTGATTGACAAATGGTTGGAGCTAAAATGGAAAGAAGCTGATGAAGTTGCCCTTCGCCCTCATCCATACGAGTTTTACCTCTACTATAGCGTGTGAAAAGAGACTGAAAGGTGTAGGGGGCGAGGTCATAAAACATTTAAAAATTTACCCCTCCTTTTTAAGGACAATGAAGACCTCGCCCCCTCCGAGAGGAGGTTTATAAATGCGCCTTGCCCTTGCTCAAATAAATCCATGTGTGGGCGATTTAAAAGGCAATTGCTCAAAAATCCTGGAGTACATCGCCCTTGCTAAGGAGAAAGGCGCTGATATAGTTGCCTTTCCTGAATTATCTCTCATTGGATACCCTCCTGAGGACCTTCTACTTATCCCTAAATTCATCGAAGAAAATAAGCAAAAATTGGAAGACCTATCCAAATCGGTTGACGAGATTTTAACTATAGTAGGTTTTGTTGACAAAATCAGAGGGAAGATTTTCAACGCCGCAGCGCTGATATATCTCGGCAAGTTATGTGGCGTATATCATAAAATGCTTTTGCCCAACTACGGCGTCTTCGACGAAAAACGCTACTTTTCCCCTGGCTCAGCTCCATCCCTCTTCAACTTTGGAAACTTGAGCTTTGGGATAGCCATTTGTGAGGATATCTGGCATAAAAGTGGCCCATTAAGTAAGCAAGCAAAAATGGGAGCAAAACTATCAATCACACTGAATGCTTCACCTTATCATATCGGTAAAATAAAAGAGAGGTTAGAAGTCGCCAGGAACCAAGCAAGGGACAATGGGATTTTTATTGCCTATGTAAATCTTGTTGGCGGGCAGGACGAGTTGATATTCGATGGGCAAAGCTTTATTGTGGATGACAGAGGTGAGTTAGTTGCCAAAGCTTTAGCTTTTGAGGAAGACCTCCTCCTTTGGGATATACCCAAAAAACTTATGTCAAACTCAACGGAAAATGGTGTGATCATACCTTATCATCGCGAAGGCAAAAATAAACCTCCTCTTGCTAAGTGGGAAGCTAAGGAATTAGATGTAGAGGAAGAAATATATAGCGCCCTATTACTTGGCATAAAGGACTATGTGAAAAAGAATGGTTTTCAGAAGGTGGTGCTGGGGTTGAGTGGTGGGATAGATTCTTCACTGACAGCCGTTTTAGCCGCAGATGCCCTCGGCAGGGAAAATGTAATCGCCCTTTATATGCCATCGCGTTATTCCTCTCAGGAATCCTATGAGGATGCAAGACAATTAGCACAAAACTTGGGAATACAATTTATCGTTATACCTATAGATAAACTTTACCAAGCTTATCTCTCCCTTCTCTCACCATATTTTGAAAATAAGGAACCGGATATCACCGAGGAAAACCTCCAAGCTCGCATCAGGGGTAATATTCTTATGGCTTTCTCTAATAAATTTGGTTGGCTTGTTTTGACGACAGGCAATAAATCAGAGTTGAGCACTGGATACGCAACTTTATACGGAGATATGGCTGGGGGATTTGCCCCTTTGAAAGATGTGCCTAAAACATTAGTTTACAAGCTGGCTAAATACAGAAACAGGCTAAAAGAGGTTATTCCAATGAGGATATTTACCAAAGAACCAAGTGCCGAGCTTAAGCCAAATCAAAAAGACAGCGATACCCTCCCTCCCTATGAGATTTTGGACCCAATAATCAAGCTATATGTAGAGGAAAATAAAGATTTTGAGGAGATAATTGCTCTGGGCTACGATAGTGAACTGGTAAAAAAGGTTTTAGAAATGATTGATAGAAGTGAGTATAAGCGCCGCCAGGCACCACCCGGCCTGAAGGTTACCAAGAGAGCATTTGGAAAGGATAGAAGAATGCCAATAACAAACAAATATAGGAGGTGAATTTCCGTGCAAAACCCATTCATCCCTCCACAACAGCTTTTATCGGTAATAATCATCGGAATTTACTCCTTTATTCTAACCTGGTGTCTATTAAAAGCTCTTTCCTATTTCCTCCCATTACGGGCAAAGGAAAACGAGGAAGAAATCGGTTTGGATATCTCTTCTCTTGGAGAGCAAATCTATTAGTTAAATGGAGGTGTTCAACGATGAAGAAAATAGAAGCTATAATCAGAGATACGAAATTGGAGGATGTGAAGCAAAAGCTCAACAGCATAGGCATCAGTGGTATGACCGTTATAGAAGCTAAAGGTTTCGGAAGACAAAAGGGACACAAGGAGCTCTATCGTTCAGCAGAATACATAGTTGACCTCATTCCTAAAATCAAAATAGAGATAGTAGCGAAAGACGAGGATGTTCAAAAAATCGTGCAAGCAATAGTGGAAAGTGCCGCAACGGGCGCAATAGGAGATGGAAAGATTTTCATTCTCCCCGTTGAGGAAGCTATACGAATCCGAACGGGTGAAAAGGGAGAGGCGGCTATCTAAATCTTCAGGTTGAAGAGCTCTTTCGGATTATCCCTCAGAAGACGATAAGCTATGTTTAGAGCTTCCTCCTCGCTGAAGTAGCCTTCCTCCACTTTCTCGCTGAGAACCTTGGCTATGTCATCCCTGGCTATGCGAGAATGGGCATAGGCGCCTTCAACAAATATGTAATCGCCTCCAAAACCCATTATTTTGTTCTGAGGAACGGTCTCAAGCCACTCGTGGAGAACTCTTCTGGAAACATAGGGGGATATGATATGCAACCAGCACATATCTATGTAAACATTCCGGAAGTTCTTCGCTAAGGTAGCCAGCTCGGAGGTGTAGGGGTATCCGCCATGGAATATATCGAATTTCGCCTCTTTATATTCAAGGAAAAGATTAACCAGGTGGACAGGGTTAGCGTTGCTTATTATATTGGCATTCCCTTCCTGCAAACCAGTATGTATCGTTATTGGCAAATTGTAGCTTATCGCCCTCCTTATAACCTCGTGCATAATGAAATCCTGTAATGGCTTCGCTTCTTCCCAGCTCAGCCCTTCGCCGAGATGAGAGAAGATGCGATTGAAAAGTCTCTCTGCCTCTACTTTGGAAACTTTATCGTAGCGAAGTATTCTGCTGTAAGCTAAACCGCTCTTTATTCCCACCGCTCCCGCCTTCACATCCCTCTCAAAAGCTATGTCCAGAGCTTTAAGAAAATCATCAAGTGAATGGATGGATACGCCATAGTTTCTCTCCAAAGAATTTATATCCCATTTTGAGCGTGCTGTAATGAAATGGTCATAATAGGCTACGGGAAGGAAGAGCTCTTTATCAACATCCATAGTTCCAACATACTGAAGAGAAAGGACAATATTCCCCTTTTCCCGCAGAACATAGCGATACCAGCCCTTCTTTTGCGAACCCCGTAGCTTCTCGGTTATCTGGATATATGTCCTTTCGTTTATCCCATCTATACCGAATAAATCCCTCACCGCTATTTGCAGGGTTTTAGCATAGGCAGTATTCTGGATTCTCGCCCAATAAGGGGAGAAATCACACCATCTCTCCTCCAATGGGATTGAGGTATTTCTTATCTTTTCCAGCGTTTGGGGTGACATTCCTGCTGATACGAGGTCGGAAGATGCGTAGTGTGCGAAGAAATAAAATACATCTATTGGCTGGCTGTTCCTTTGTTCCTCTGACATCAGATGTTCGTGTGTATCTACAATGGGAATCTTGTAGATTTCATCTTTAAGGCTTTCATAGAGAGACATAGCTCTCATCTCCTCTTTTTTTCTCTACATTAGAGAACTTAAAGGAAAATAGCAAGAGAAAATTTTACCAGGACCAGATTGGTTTTTTATCTATGACGAAATCCAGCCAATGGCTATGGATATATTCGCTATTGAACCATTTCACATGCCCGTCAGCAAAGCAGATATTGGCTCCGTTGCTATGGCGAGAAAATGTATCAACCGCATAAGAGGGGTTACATCCAACAGCGCAAATATTTGCATAAGCAACTCTCCACCAGGTTGCCCAGGGTCTTCCGCTATCATCGTAAGCAGCAGCATCATCGCAATGGGCTGAGTCCGAAACCAAAGCTATATTCGATGGGTCGGGAATTTCGGCATCGCTTCTACCTGGGTCCAATTGTAAAGTATTGGGTCTAAAAACCAGCCAGTTGGATGTCCAGCGTCCATAGGTAACAGGCGTATAATACCATCCTGGCGGGACCTGCCAACTACCAAGCCAGTCCCTGTAGGAAGGACAAGCAAATATCTCTTGATTTCTCACATAGGGGAACAACTGTTGATACCAGCGAGGTATATAGAGGTTGCCCTGCCAGATAGCCCAGCCAAAACCACCCTTCCACGATGAGCCAGCGGGAAGCATACCGTCGTAATCTTGCTGATACATTTGAATAGCCATCCCTATCTGCATAAGGTTATACATACAAGCAGCCTGCCTCGCCTTTTCCCTCGCCTTACTGTAAGCAGGGAAAAGTATGCCGGCAAGTATAGTGATTATCGCTATTACCACGAGCAATTCTATCAGCGTAAATCCCTTCCGCATCCATCTCACCTCCTTTCCAATAGGTTTCAACTATTTTAATACTTTTTGTAAATTAAAACAACTCTTTGTTGAATCAAATCAGATAACGGAACCCACCCCCACAAAAATGGCTCATCTTCGCCAATGCTAAAGAGCCTCATATCATTAAGAAAGAATAGCATCTCTCTATTGGTTGATATACAAACCATTCTTTAGTTCCTGAATGCTTCAGCAATTTCAAAAGCGATTATCATGTAAAGAAAAAAGCTTGCCGAGTTATTACACCAAGTTTCGCTCTTGACATTTTTCCTTCACATAGAAATTTAAAAACAGGCCAAATTCTATTTTCCCCATTCATATTTGAGACCCCAGACGAATTCATTCTCCGAGAAGATATCCTCAACTCCTAATTGCAAGGAGGGATTCCTGCCAAGATTCAAATAAAGGTCGCCTCGTGGTTTGTTCAGGTCGTAAAGGTTCAAATAGCTATAGGGAGCAAAATCCAAGCCGATGCCAGGCTTTGAGTGGATAATGCCTCCTCTCATCCCCCATTTATTCAACTTCCACACCTTCTGAAGGTCCAATTTGTTCCCCTCTCCTATATCCCAAACGCCAAAAAGAAATCCCTGATTTGGGAAAAATAGCTGAGAATTAAGTCGTATATAATCTCTCTTCTCGTTATATAACAATGATGCACTTGGGGAGAGGTGAAACTTCCCCAATCCCTTGACTTTTCCCGAGATTTCTTGCAGAAGATTACGCGCTTCCTCGAGAGCTTCCTTTGCAATCCTGACGCTATCTTGAATGTTTTGAATAAACTCCTTATTTCCCGTCAACTGTTTGATATCAGCACTTATGCCTTCCAAGTTAGCCATAGCCTTGCCGAGGGAAAGGGAAGCCGATTCAATATTGCCCACAATCACATCGCTTCTCGCGGATGCCTTCCTAACTTCTTCCACAATACTTTCAAGCTGATTGGATATTGATGAAAGACGATTTTTTAGTTCTCCTGTACTTTCTTGGAGATTCCTGGTTGCCTGGACTATGTTCTCCTTGCTCTCTCCGAGCAAATCCTTTAGAAAGCCCATCGCCTCCCGCAAATTTGAGGTAGTGCCCTCTATATTCTCCTGGTTAGCAACGATGATTCTGTTAACATTCTCGGCAAGGCGGGAGATGTTATCAACAGCAGAGATAGCCCGCTCAAGAAAGACCTGGGCTTGCTTAATTGCTATCTTGACATTTTCTTTCAGAAGGGAGGTCGCTGTTTCCCCGAAAGAGGATATCTCTTCTTGTAATTTACCAACAAGCGATTGGACATCCCCAGCCATCTCCTCAAAACTTATGGGTATCTGACCAATAACGGAAGCACCTTCTTCCACTTTCCTGCCTTTCGGCTCGGTAGGTTTTATCTCAATATATCTTTCTCCAATTATGGGAACGGCTATCTTGATTGAATAATTTGAGTAAATTTCAACACCTCTCCTTATCCTAACTTTCACCCTGGCTTTTACATCCGGAGTGAGGGAGATATCGATAACCCTGCCCACCTCAACACCGGCAAGCCGCACGGGAGCACCCTTCTGTAAACCGCTAGCGTTTGGAAACAAGATGGTTATCTCGTAACCCCTACCAGTCGTCCACCACCCCTGAAGAGCGAAGATGACGACAAATACCAAAATAATGGAAAGGAAAACAAATAAGCCCACTTTTATTTCGTTGAGCCTCCTTTCCACCATACTCATCACTTCCTTTCCATTGTTATCTTATTCTCAAAAATCCTCTTATCCATTCATCATCTGATTCCCTTAACTCCTGTGGTGTAGCAACTTTTATTATCTTTCCTCCCCTGAGCACTCCTACTCTATCGCAAATGGCGAAAAGGCTTTCTATGTCGTGGCTAACAACTATTGAAGTTACCCCGAAACGATTTCTGGTATCAACTATCAGCCTTTCTATGGCGAAGGCGGTAGGTGGGTCCAAACCAGCTGTAGGTTCGTCATAGAGCACTATCTGTGGCTCCAAGGCAAGCGCTCTGGCCAAAGCGACCCTCTTCTGCATTCCTCCCGATAATTGGTGAGGATATAGATCCTCCACTCCTTCCAAACCAACCGCCTTCAGCTTTTCTTCTGCTATCCTCCTCGCCTCATCTTCTTTAATTTTTAGATGACGCAGTAGGGGGAAAGCCACATTTTCCCAAATCTTCATTGAATCAAACAACGCCGAATACTGAAAAACCATGCCTATCTTTTTCCTTACCTCGTTTAACTTTCTATCATCCATCTTCAAGATATCCTCGCCATTTATTAATATCTCTCCCTTGGTCGGCTCGATAAGGCGAAGGATTAAACGTAAAAGCGTCGTCTTCCCCTCTCCCGATGGTCCGACTATCCCCATTATCTCGCCTCTATAAATTTCAAGCCAAAGTCCATCTATAATCTTTTTACCGTTCGCTATGTAGGTTAAGTCCCTTATCTCTATCGCCTTATCCATACTCATTGGGGCGGAAACATAATCCTCGCTAAGAGGAAATCGGTAGCAAAAATGAGGATTATGGAAAGGACTACCGAAGAAGTGGTGGCTCTACCTACTCCTTCAGCTCCTCCTTCCGTTCTCAATCCTTCCCTACACCCGACCAATGCGATGATTAGCCCGAAGAAAAAAGCCTTTACCATACCCATAAAGAAGTCGTAAGGTTTGAGATAACGAATTATTGAGGAGGTATAAGACGCAGATGGAACCCCATAATTTATTGCCACGATATAGCCTCCCAAGTCACCGACCAAATTCGCATAAACGGTCATAAAAACGAGAACGAGAGCGCTTGCAACAACCCTTGGTAAAACGAGGTATTGCACAGGGCTTACTCCAATCGCTCGCAGAGCATCTATCTGTTCTGTTACCTTCATAGAGCCTATTTCCGCAGCCATCGCTGACCCAGCTCTCGCTGCAACGACAACACCACTTAGAACGGGTGCTACCTCCCTTGCCATCGCTATTGCCACTCCTGCCCCTATGTAATATGATAGCCCAAGCTCAACTGAAGCGGTAGCGGTATAGAGGGCAGATACCATTCCAGAGAAGGCAACCGTTAGAAGGGCGATGGGAAGAGACTGAACTCCTATCACATACATCTGCTTTAGTGTCTCCTTGCGCTCTATTTCCCCTTTGAAGAAATAAGAACAAGCTGTGGAAAAAAGGAGCCAGATATCAGCCCAGAAACGGAAAAAGGAAACGGTATATGTTTGCATATCTTATTAAAAGTATACCAGAGGGTTCGCTTGATGGTCAAATTTCCCTAAAATTTCCTGAATATTGGTCCCTGCTAACTTCATCTACATCTTCCTTCAAAGGAATCTGCTCCTTAATAACCAGTGCTATTAGCCACTTCTTTTTAAAAATACTTGCATTTAATAGGGCAATTTATTTATCCTTTAATTTGAATGGAGATGAGCTCAATGGATGTAGAACAACTTTACCAAAAGAGATTAGCGAGATATGTCACCGCTATGAGGAATGAGATGCCTGACTGCGTTCCAATTCGCCCATTCGTCGCCGAATTCGTAGCGAAATACGCGGGATTTACCTGCCAGGAAGTTACCCACGATTATGAAAAGGCTTTTGAAGCGACCCTAATCTGTTGCCGTGATTTCGACTGGGATGCCACCGTTGCCAATATGGTATATGTATGGACTGGCTTAACCCAGGCTATAGGGCTGAAGTATTACGCTATCCCTGGCATTGATATTCCTCCCGATTTCGGCTTCCAATATCTGGAACCTCCGGAGGAAAATGCATTTATGAAAGCTGATGAATACGACCAGCTTATAGAAGACCCTACAGCTTTTCTTTACAATGTCTGGCTTCCCCGAGTTTCACAAGATGTCGTGCCTCCTGGCAAGCCCGCAACTTATCGCAACAACCTTTCATTCGTGAAAGGCGGAATGGCTATGCAGAAATACTTCACCGCCCTGGGCAATCAAGTGGAAAGGATGAGAAAGGAAACGGGAACCGTATCAGCTATAGCAGGCATATTGAAAGCTCCATTTGACATAATTGCCGACAAACTCAGGGGCTATATCGGACTCACAATGGATATGTTCACTCAACCCGATAAGGTGCTCAAAGCCTGCGAGGCTCTTCAACCTCATCTCTTCTATGTAGCGCTTACGACAGCTGACCCCAATAAACAGGTTCCAATCGGCTTTTGGATGCACAGGGGCTGCGTTCCCTTCGTTAATAAACAAACTTTCCTTTCCCACTATTGGCCGACCTTAAAGCCCATAATTGAGGAACTCTGGAGATATGGACATCAAGTATTGTTCTATGCTGAGGGGAATTGGGATTACCATCTTGATAGCTTCAGAGAACTGCCAGAAGGGAGTATTGTATACCATGTGGATAAGGGCGACATCTTCTATGTGAAAAGAAAGTTGGGAGATAAGTTCTGCATAAGCGGCGGGCTACCCAACACACTTCTGAGCCAGGGAACCCCTGAAGAGGTTCGGGCTTACTGTAAGAAGTTGATAGATGAAGTCGCCTCAGATGGCGGTTATATTATGGACGCCAGTGCCATCATCCAAAACGATGCCAAGATAGAGAATATAAAAGCTATGACCGAGTTCACCCGCGAATACGGCGTATATTCCGCGGGACATTCAAGATTGCCGGAAAGTGAAGACAATGACCACCAGGAAGATAAAAGTTTATTACACGATAAGGGAAAACAGCCCGGGGTATGCATTCCCTGGGAAGAAAAAAGAAAGGAAATCCCCCAAATCCTGGGAGATGAAAATTTATGCAAAAGAATCTGGGAGGAGGTAGATGCTCTTGGCTACTCCTACATTTGGCAGATTTTGCTTTCGTTCTGAATTGTTCAAGAAAATCTTACCCCTTCTAATCTGCGTTCTCACCCCCCTTGCAATAGCCCAAAGGGTGTGTGAGACACCAGATTCGCTTTTTGTTGATAGCTCCGTCCAACGCTCTCTCAATCTCTACATATATGTCCCTTTTTCAACATCTTCATACACCATCCAAATTTACGACCAGAACGATGATGAAGGCACAGCCGCTCAACCATCTTCATTTGTCCTATATTATCCCGATGGAAGCGTGGCTCAAACTCTGGATAATCCTCTTCCCGCTGATTGGTCAACCTATCAAATTAACTCCGAGGGACACCCGGGCATATGGAGACTCTCAATTTCGGGTCCCAAACCTTCCCTTCAGGGAGAAAAAGCTCCCTGCAATTACTTCCTCGTTCGCACCATCGGCGATGTTGACCTTTACCTCAAGCCTGAGCCACGAGCAAGATTGTGGTTTTCCCCATCCCATTTCGGCAAAGCAGTAATTCACAACCTTTATATCCAGGTTCCTCTTCTCAAAAGATTCCGCATCAATATGCTACGCCCTACAGACGCTAACATTGTCAAGTTTCAATTGGAGGCACCAAAGGGAGTGAAGTTCTCAGAGAAATGGGGTGGATTGCCAAGGGGCAATCCAGAATTCGTTGAAATCAAGGGAAATAACCTGAAAGGTATCTGGGTCCTAAGAATAAATGAGGTCAAGGCTAACTATGCCATCGGTATGGAACAGGAATTAAGGATTTTCTTCAACGATTCCCCACTGATGCGAACGGAAGATGTTCTCATCAAAACGGTCGCTGATGATGGCAGAACTCCCCTCCCCGCTCGGATTGATATAACCTCTCCCCTAACAAAGTTGGAAAGCTATGTGGTTTATACCGATTCGAATGGTTCCACCTACCTCTCTCTTCTTCCCGAGGGAATCTACACGATAACTGTTTCCCGCGGTCTTGAATACGAGCCCTATACCTTCTTAACGACTTCCCAGGAAAAATCCATAGTGGCTCCCCTCCGAAGGATACTAAATCGCAAAAAGGGATGGTATTGTGGGGATACTCATATGCATACCATCTACTCAGACGGCAACGACACGCCGTACCAAATGGTTGAGGCCGGTAAGGGAGAAGGCTTGGACTGGATTGTGCTGACGGACCACGGTTCAGGCGAAAATATCCCTTATGTTTTGACAGCCCATAAAGAAGCTATGCCTTTCTCCGAACCTGGCAAATTTGTCATTATTCCTGGTGAGGAGTTCACCGTTTCACGCTATCACGCTAACATAATTAATGGAACCGTTAAAGCTCCTTCTACCTCCACTCTTAGCCAGGTTGTCCAGAGAGTGCGGAGTACTTACACTTTGAATAAGCCAATAACGATAAAGCTCAATCATCCTTATTGGGGAGGAACTCCCGAAGCGCCAGAGGTTGCAAGAGAAACCCCACTCCTACCAATGATGGAACTTTGGAACGATGACCCTCCCAATGAGCCTCGCTCGGCTTACCTTTTATGGGAACTTCTTAATAGTGGGCAAAAAATCTTCGCGGACACTGCAACGGACACACATAACAGAAAGACAAGCAAGGTTGGAGCGCGTAGGACCTATGTCTATATTGGAGATGCCCCTCTCACGGCAAATAATGTAACCTTAGCCCTTATGCAGGGGCACAGCTTCATATCTCGGGGTGCCCTCGTTTTCTTCCAAGTGGAAGGCAAAATCCCTGGCGAGGAAGTTGCGATGTCTCCTAACGGCAATTTCCGGATAAACATTGAGGTAGAGAGTATCTTCCCTCTTGACCGAGTGGAGCTTGTCTCCAACGGCAAGGTCCTCCATACCTTACCAGTGAATGGTTCAAAGCGATTGTCTATAAATCTTCTCTTGCCACTTCCTGAAGGATGGGTCATAGCCCAGGCTGTGGAAAAGGACACGGTATTCCCCCTCGCTATGACAAACCCTATTTTCATCAAAAAACAATAAATATCAGGGCGTTTATTGGGGGAACCAGAAGCGTCCCACTCGTCTTTACTCAAAAATAAATTCTTTGTAACTTGTTTTATTTATTCACTTTCCAAAATCTCAATCCGTTTGGAACATCATTCTTGCGATAGGGACGATAATGTCTAAACTCTATACCCTTCTCCTTACAAGAGTTGTATATTTACAAATAAGAGCAAGAGATTCTGTAGTGGAGCATTTCCGTTGATAGAGAATGCAGTATCACATTCCAAATAAGAAAGTGATTATATCCCTGCTAACAAAATTCTAAAAATAGAGCCAATTATTTTTAAATAA
>JACIXQ010000119.1 GCA_014360465.1 bacterium | reverse complement strand
AGCTTCCCAACTCTATGAATTTCTCCGCCGTGAAAGAGGCTCTGAAATCTTTCTGGAGGACTTTCCCGAAATGGAAGGGTGGGTGAAATTTATTTGACCTTTCCCATAGATGAGCATACATCATAAGTGCCGTTCCTATTTGCTTCGCATTGGATAGACACGCTGCCTTGCGCGCATTATCACGTGCCCGGCTGAAGACAGGGAAGAGTATCGCGGCGAGAATGGCAATGATAGCTATAACGACCAACAATTCAATCAAAGTGAAGCCTTTCTTTTTATTTCTTTTTAACATTTTTTAACACCTCCTTTTTAGTTTCTGTTTTGCCCCCAAATCAATTTTTCCGGCCTTTCCGGCGAGGGAGAAGCAGGGAGCGAGAGCCCCTCCCTCCTTTAAAAATTCTTGGTTGGCATCGCCTCTTTGAATAAACCCTCATAAAAAGAGGAACTCCGAGCATCAGAAAAGCTCGCAGTTCCTCCTTACTCTTGGGATAGGGTTTAAAAATTTTTGAGAGAGAGAGAGAGAGAGAGAACCTCTCCCCTTCTAAGAGGATTATCTTTCTCCAATCATTCAAATTAGACTTGTTGCTTAATAAGCTTACCATAAGGTTCCCCCTCTGGCAAGCCAACGCCCTTCCTCAAAAATAATTTACTCAAAAAGGGGTAGTTTCCTCAATAATAATGATGACAAGAGGCAATCATCTCTTACTATTTATTCGGCAGCGCTTCATTTGTTTAGGATTTGTTATCCTATTAGTAAAACTATTATAGCCACTCATGTCAAATCTTCAACCTCCTTTTTTAAAATTATAGCATAATAGAAAAAAGTGGTCAAATTTTTCATCATTGTACCCATAGATATTTTCCTCGTCAAGTTCTATTTCCTGGTATTTGTTAAATATTTGGTATCGTTTCATTTATTCGGGATTTGTTATCTTATTGTTAAAATCGTTATGGCATTCATGTCAAATCACCAAACTTGTCTTTCTTATTAGGGTCAATCCTTCCTTCCCGCGGTTTCTATCGTTATCCTCACGGCTGAACATTACTCGGGCTGGAAATCGCTTTAGAAACTCTACCCAGCTGTGTTTAAGAGGGGTCCTCTTCAAACTGTTTCCCAACGAGCTTCACTCTTTTCCCTCCTACCTTGGGGGGAAATCCTCCATCAAGAAATATTATTTTCCATTGATTGGTCTTCCTTTATTTTTACAAAAGCTACGCACTCCGAAATTGGCCTTTAAGGTTCTCTTATATCCCCTTTCCCGCAACTCCTCAGCCACTTTTGCACCGTCGATTTTTCACAACATATTTGTCCTTTTCCATACACAACCTACGGAAAATTAAATAGATCTATATGACATCCTTCTCATTCCGCTTTATGGAGGATTATTTACCCCATTTCTGCTCAGGACAATTTCTCTACGAGCAACTTCTTTACTTGCTAAATAAACATCCATCCCTTCTCGCTTATAATTTTTAGTAGTGAACCGCAATTATGGGTTCTATTCTCTACATCATTGTTCGTCATTCTTCTACTATATTTTCGACTTGAAAGTGAATTGTACTTTTCCTTTTTAGAAATTTTATAACTGCTGATAAAGTTGGACTCTATCTAAGTAAATCTTCCCCTTGCCATTCCAGAACACTCTATACTCTACCCTTTCTCCTTCTAACTTCCTTTTTACTTCAAAAGGTAAAGTAAATTCTAAATATTTATCTTGTAAAGCTTGAGTAACTTCCCTCTGGGCCAAAATACCCTCCAAACCTTGAACATCTTTACTATGATAACAGACATCTATTTTGAAAGTTGCATCTCCTTGTAATTTTATTCTAAAAAGAGCCAGATATTTCCCTTCCTCCAATTCCTCATATGGGCCATGTATGATGTTTCCCTCACCCTCTCCTTCCTCTGCTACCCAAGAAGCACCATTTAAAGCTTCTTCATCCACCTGCCACTTTCCCTTTCCATGAAAAAATTCTTCCTCTTCCCACACCCTCATCAAACGAAATTGCTGATGATTGATTGTCCCTTCCAATTCTCCATTCACAAAAAATTTCAATTCCATTCCCTTGCTCTGCCCCTCGGTGATTACTTTCACATTTATAACATTCACTTTTTTAGTAGTTTCTACTAAAATCCTGGGAGTTAGGTACAATTCCTTAGTAAACCTTCTGCCTGGTTCAAGCTCAAGAGAATAAAACCCGCCCTCAACTCCAAATTCTTCGTTTTTCTCAATTACAAATTGCACTCTTAAGGATTTATTAAAAAGGTTAATTAGTGTTATTGGGATGGATATACTTTTAACCGGGATGAGATCGAACGATAATGTAGGACTGATCTTAGAAGATGGTAAATCGCATACTATCTTCTCGTCTCTGGATTTTGCGTAAACAAGGTGAAAAAGATAGTCAGGGCGAACCACCTTGAATATGTTATGGTCCAACTTCGAAACCAAACGAGCGATATCATCTATCGTTATATAATAGCAGGTTAGGTGAATGGGTATAAAAAGGGGTCTAACATTCGTAGCTGAAGCAATTCTTTTCAGACTCTCTTCAATCACCTGTGGACTACACAAATTATCCCAAAAACCCTTCGGTAATCTTGTCTTAAGCCAAATAAAATTAGGATATAAAAAATCGGGCCCCCCAACATATGTGTACCCCTCAACTACCCCAAGTACACATTTATTGAGGTGTTGAGCATATAGAGAGGGTATTTGAGACGAAGAAATCGGATAGACCGCGTTAAGGGTAATTACATTAAATCCTGTATGTCTTAAATAATTTCCGGTTTGTTGGAGGTATTTGGCAAGATAAGGGAAATACTGAGGGTAGATATAACCGATACCTCCTGAGGGAGCTACCATACAATCCATAGGTGTTGCAGTTTCAAAGTAATAGCTCAGCATCCCTGGAGCCAAATCCAAAAGCAATGGTTGAACCTCCCAGCCAAAAGGGACTTTACCTCTTTCTTTTGAAAGCCATTGCCCACCCTGAAGGTTATTCATTCGGTTTAATGCATCACCGTCTGATAAAATGAACGAGACATATATTTTGTCCTTCTCATATAAAGGGATAGGAGTATATTGAGTTTTTGGGGGACTAATTGGTTTTAACCATTTGTGGAAAGAAAAATTGGGCGCAGAAGAAGAACAAATTACAATCTGTCCTTTTTGAGAAGAATGCCGAGTATGGAGGAATTCATCATCCCGTGGAGTATGCCAACCTAATACCCAACCTAAAGGCTTCATATGTGATAGTATTTCGTCTCTTACCTTGTATTCTTCCTTGTCTGAAGGATTAGCCGAAAGATCGAATGGGAAACCTTTATACATTACCACCAAATCTCTAATCTGGTTATAAGGAGAACCTATATATTTCCAATCCTGGGAAGATTCAGCGATTTTTTTGTAGGGCCCATCGGGAGAATCAGAAATTTTTACTGTGAAATAGTTTAAAAGGGTAAGTTTAAGACGGGAAACTCTCTTATAAGTGGGAGGAAGTTTATAGATCCAGTATTGCTCACCATTGGCTACCCTTACCCCATTATAAGGCCAATCCCCTGTTGTATATAACCAGGAGTTACCTTTCTCATAAATAAATTCCTCTTCTTCCCTACTTCCTGGTTTAATTTCTTTTATAACTTTTCCTTGCTCATCAATTAAATATAGACATCTCAAAGCACATCCCACAGGGTTTTTGTTCTTGGCTTCAAAGCGAATAAACACTTCTTTATTATGGAAATCTGCAAGGTCTATCTCTTCAAAGGATATGGTGGCGGTATCCAGGCAAGCCACGACCCTCGGGTTACTTCTCTTCCAGTACCTATCAAACATCCATTTGTAAATCTGCCATTTTTTAAGTCCAGAGAACTTTCCTCGTAAGTCCATTACTTTTGTTAGCCCGACCACTTTAACAATATCCTCCAATCTGGGCGATACCGCTACAACATTTTCTAAACCTGCAATTAGAGTTGCTACATTGGCAGTATCAGGAACTCGAGGCTCCCAAACTATGTATCCTTTCAAATACTTCTTATACTTATTGATTATGTTGGACAATTTATTTTCAAATTCATATTTCAAATCGAACCTCTTCTTATAATATCCTAACCAAAAATCATCCCCCTGAGGGTTAAATAAGAGGTAAATGTGGGGGCCATCCTTATTAACGATACCCTGCAAGGTGACAAGCAAGAGCCCCTCATCCCAATCTCTATCCTTTACATCTATAACAGTGATGGAAGCACTACACATTAACCAGCTATGAAGGACAAGAAAAAGCGAATAAAATATTTTCCGTTGCATCTAGGTCACCTTCTTAATCCAGAAACTTTTTGCAATCCTTGGTGGCTTCCTTAAAAGGAACCTTTCACTACGAACCATTTTAATAGGAACTCAATTAAAAAACAATCAAAACGATAAATCCATTATCATCATCAATATGAAACCAAGAAATAAGCCGAACATTGCAAGATGCGCATTCGCCTCTGAATGGAATTCAGGCACAAGGTCCTCCAATATCACGCTAAGCATCGCACCAGCAGAAAAGCCCATCACATAGGGGAGCAATTTTTTTGCTGCCACAACACCAACGATTGTGAACATCGCACCAAGAGGCTCAACTATGCCCGATAATTGACCATACCAGAAACTCTTAAACCTGCTGAGCCCCTCTTTTCTCAGGGGAATGGAGATAGCCATTCCCTCCGGGAAATCCTGTATGCCGATTCCCAAAGCAAGCATCAAGGCAGAGCTCAAGGAAGTGTAAGAGGGCTCAAGGGCAGAAGCGGCGAAAACCACCCCAACGATTATCCCCTCGGGAAAGTTATGAAGGGTAACAGCGGAAACTAATAGGAGAGTCCTATGCCATGTAGTCACCTTTCCTTCCTCACTGCCAGGAGGAGCACCGATGTGAAGATGTGGAATGAGGAAATCAAATCCTCTCATAAAAAACCAGCCAAATAGCAAACCAAGAGAGGCGGGAAGCCATTGGGGTAAGCCCTGCTCCTTGGCAATCTCAATGGAAGGTAGCAAGAGAGACCAAAAAGAAGCCGAGAGCATAACCCCAGAGGCGAATCCGAGCATTAAGTCAAGAGATTTTCTTTTCAGGTCTTTAAAGGCGAAGACCACACTCGCCCCCAAAGTTGTAAAAAACCAGTTCAGGCAAGCCGCAAGGGTTGCCTGCCAGATAGGATTAAGAGAAACAAACCATTCTTTCATCCTTATTAATTTTCTCCGAAATGTTGGCGTTATCAAGCTAAAAATTTGATGGTCTATTTTTTAGCTTTGTTCAATAAAAAAGGGGGAACCTCTCCTTCGTTAATGTTAACCCTGAAGTCTTTTCGTGGCTAAACATTTACGAAAACAGGCTTAAAAAAGAAGCAAACTCGTTTCCAATTATTCAACAAAAAGTTTTT
>JACIXQ010000118.1 GCA_014360465.1 bacterium | reverse complement strand
ACCCATATCTATTTTCTCGTTTATCTGCTTCAAAGTTGCGGAAAAGACGAGATAACCGACGAGCGAGGATAGCCCTGCTATTCCTGCTTGTGATGTAAATCCGATTGCTACTCCCACGGCGAAAAGGAGAGGAAGAGAGGCGAAAATCGCTTCCCCAGCTTTGTTCATTATCGGTATATTGAATATGTCCTTTGCTCCAAGGCGAAGCAGAAGGGCAGCGGCTGGGAGAACCGCAATAGGGACAAGCAATGAGGTTCCTATCCTCTGAAGGAGGGCAAAAAGACGGGAGAGCATTATTGGGCACACCTCTCTTTCTCTTTATCAATCACTGGGATGTTCCATTCAATCTGTTCAAAGCTTTTTTAGCCTCTTCATTCTGGGGATTAAGCTCAAGGATTTTCTGATAGATTGATTTTGCTTTTTCCTTATCTCCCTTTTCTTCCCATAGAGAGCCTAAAGAGAAGAGAACATCCAGATTATCAGGGTCTTTTTGGACGAACTTATCAAGGATTTCTATCGCGGAATCGATGTTTCCCTCCTCTTTAAGGATTTGGGAAAGCTGGATAGTTGCGGTCGTGTTGGTTGGCTCTTTTGCCAATATTTCTTCCAAAATTCCCTTTGCTTCCTTCTTTTTCCCTGCCTCAATCAGTGCGGAGGCGAGCTTTGATTTGTAGAATGTTTGTTGAGGGGCAAGATTTACAAGGGTGTTATAGGCTTCTATCGCACCATTCAGGTCTTTTTTGGCTTCAAGAGCAGAGGCGAGGTAGCGCCAGGCGGTTTCGTCTTTCTTTTGCTTCTCCGTCAGTTTGCGGAAGATTTCAATCGCTTTGTCAAGATATTTACCCTTATGATAACTGTTTTGGGATAATAACCTTCCCAATTCATCCTCAATGACCGAATTGGGTTCCTTTTCCAGTTTATTCTCAAGGTATGAAACGCAGTCATCTATCAGACCAGCTCCACTACAGAGGTTTATATAAGCAATTATCGCAAGACGATTCTGGGGCTGTTGGTCAATCAGGTTCTTCAAGAAATAGGAGGCACTTGCTACTTGATTTGCTCGGAGGGCAAAGTTGACGAAACTATTATAAGCCTCATTTGTTTGAGGATAAGATGTGATGAATTGCCTGTAAAGGGACATAGCCTGAGAGATTTTACCCTGCTTTTCAAGGATGCCAGCTATTCTATTAAGTGTCCAAACATTCTGCGGTTCCTGTTTCCTGACCTTTTCGTAGGTTGCCAGTGCCTCGTCCAATTTGCCTTCTTTTTCCAAGATTTGGGCAAGCCTCAAAAGGACTGCATTGTCTTCGGGGAAACGCTCGGCGAGCTTTTTTGTTTCTTCTACCGCTTCCTGTTGCTTACCCATTTGCTCCAAAAGGCGTGGTATGTTGAGAAGGTAGTAAGGAGATGCCGAGGAAGTTTTTTCCATTTCCCGGTAGCAGGCAAGAGCTCCTTCCAAATCTTTGTTCTTCTCCAGAAGAAGAGCCTTGCGATGTAGGACTTCCGCACTGCCAGGGGCAATTTTTAGGGCGGAGTTGTATTCCTCCAATGCTTCTTTTGTCTTACCTTGTTGTTCATATATCTCACCAAGAAGGAGATAGGGCTGAAGCGATTTCTCGTCCACTTTCTTTGCCATTTGGTATCTCTCTATTGCCAAATCGGTCTTGCCTTCTTCCTGGAAAATTCTGGCTATTTCAATGTGGGGAGTTATGTCCTTGGGATGCTTCTCCGCGAACTCCTCATAGGTTTTTATCGCTCCTTCTCTATCTCCCTTGGTTTTCAAATCCTCCGCTATGCTTTTGTAGAGGTTGAAATCATCAGGGGTTATTTTGAGCGCTTCCCTGTATTCCTTAACAGCTTCATCGTATTTGCCTTGTCTTTCAAAAATTGAGGCTATTCTAAGGTGGGCGTTTATATCTTTGGGATTATTGGATAATATCTGGCGGTAGCAGGCGATTGCCTCGTCCAGCTTGTTCTGCATTTCCAGCAGAAAAGCCTTATCGTAGGCGAAGCGAGGTTCCTTGGGGAAAAGTTCCATTCCCTTGTTATAAAGCTCCTCTGCTTCCTTCAACTTACCTTGCTGGACATAGCAAAAGGCGAGGTTTTCCATTGCCTGTGGATTTTTCGGGTCCAGTTTGAGCGCCTGTTCAAAGGATTTTCCCGCCTCCTGAAAATTCCCCTGCTGAAAGAGACATACTCCCAGATTATAGGTATAAACAGGATTGGAGGGCTCCAGTTTGACGAGTTTCTGCCAAATTGCTTCTGCTCCCTTCAAATCGCCGCTTTCCTGTGTCGCTTGGGCAAGATAGGAAAGGATTGTCTTGTCGGATGGTCTGAACTTCAATGCCTTTTGGAGGTAGGGAATCGCTTCTTTCGCTTTTCCTTCTTTCATTAACACCTCGCTCAAAGCCAAATAGGGGAGGGTATACTCTGGTTCTTTCTCAATCGCCTTTTTGAAATTCTCAATAGCTTGGGAAACCTTCCCTTGCTGGATGTCTACAAGACCCAAGTTGAAGGAAGGGAGTGCGCTTTTGGGCATAAGCTTTCCTGCTTCCTGAAAATTCTTCTCCGCTTCTCTCCACTTTTTTTCATAAGCGTTTATAACTCCAAGGTTGAGGTATGCTTCGGCGTTTTTCTTGTCAAGGGCAATAGCCTTTTCAAGATTCCGCCTTGCCTGTTTGAGGTCCTTTTTCTGAAGGTAGAGGATGCCCAGTTTGGTATAGGCGAAGCTGTTTTTGGGGTCTATAGCGATTGCTTTCTTTAGATTAGTCTCCGCTTCCTTCAACTTGCCTTTGCTCATATAGAGGAGTCCGATGTTGATATAGGCAGCAGGAATATTCGGAGCTATCTTCAGAAGCTCTTGATACTTCTGGATGGCAAGCTCGACTTTTCCCTGCTCGGTCAGCCTGATGGCTTCTTGGAAAAGTGCTTTGGGGTCTTTTTGGCAAAGAAGGATAACGGGAACGAAAAGGATAAGGAGAAGTTTCCTCATTTCTCCTTCCCGTAAACCTCCTCTGGCGAGAAGACCTTTATTCCTTCTATTTCCAGTTTATCGCCTTTCAAGACGCGATGGAAGCAACTTCTGTAGCCTGTATGACATACCGCGGGCGGAGACTCAACTTTCAAGAGTATTGCATCACCATCGCAATCTATCCATAGTTCCTTCACCTTTAGAAAGTTTCCCGATGTCTCGCCTTTAATCCATAGCTTCTGGCGGGAACGACTCCAGAAGCAAGCGATACCATCTTGCACTGTTTTTTTCAGTGCTTCCTCGTTCATATAAGCTACCATAAGGACTTCGCCGGTTTTTTCGTCCTGGACGATGGCTGGAATAAGCCCGTTGGCATCGAATTTGACTTCCTTAATCCATTCCATATCTTCTAATCTCCTTTCGGCAATCTTACCGGGATTCCCTTTGATGCGAGGTATTCCTTGATTTGTCTTATCGTATATTTGCGATAATGCACCATTGAGGCGATGAGGGCAGCGTCTGCTTTCCCTATCGTTAATGCTTCTTCTATATGCTGGAGATTGCCAGCTCCACCCGATGCTATAACGGGAATTGTGACTGCTTCCGCTATCTTTCTTGTGAGCGGGATATCGTATCCCATCTGTGTTCCATCCCTATCTATACTGGTTAAAAGGATTTCACCAGCTCCCAAATCCTGTACCCTCTTAGCCCATTCAACTGCGTCAAGACCGGTGGGGGTAGTGCCACCTTTAATGTAGACCTCCCACTTATCTGGAGCTACCATCTTGGCGTCTATAGCCACGACCACGCATTGGGCACCGAAAACCTCAGAAGCATTGCGGATGAACTCGGGATTTTCTACAGCTGCTGTGTTTATTGAAACCTTATCTGCGCCTGCTTCCAAGAGTTTCCTTATTTCCTCCAATGTTCTAATTCCCCCACCGATTGTGAAGGGGACGAAAACCTCCTCGGCACATCTTCTTGCAAGGTCAACGATGGTTTCCCTTTCTTCCAAGGAGGCGGTTATATCAAGAAAAACGATTTCATCTGCTCCTTCTTTATCGTAGAAGGACGCAAGCTCCACTGGGTCGCCGGCATCTCTTAGGTCGATGAAATGGGTTCCCTTGACAACCCTTCCATCCTTTACATCCAAGCAGGGGATAATTCTCTTTGCTAACATATTATTTATTTTAGCCTTATGAAAGATAACAGTAAAGAAAATTTGCCAATTTGGAAGCATACGAGGAATATATGATTTAAGAAATTTGACGGGATTTGAAGGGTAGAATAAAATAAGTAAACTATAAAGAGATTAAATAATGCAATCGATGTATAAAATATTTTGGTAGCGTTTCAAATATTTAGGATTTGCTCTCCGACATAAAGAAGTGATAAAAAATAAGAGAAAGGAGAGAGCGAATAGATGCATAGGATGGAACGCAATATTGCGAGGAATTCTCTGGAACAGGTAAAAATAATAAACGAGAGGGCAAGAGAAGCTTCTGAACAAATCAAAAAGGAGCTTATAGAAAAACTATAACTGCGGGCAGAGGAAGGCAGATAAAGTGCGGAGAAATGGCCACTACAAAAGGCCGCTGAGGGTTTCGGAAGGAGTTATAGAGGACCTGAAGGTGCCAATCTGGGGTGTTCAGTTTGTAGGAAGAAAATATTGGGAAAAAGAATGGCAGGAAGGATTGGGGTTGCACAGGCTAGAGAAGGTTGCGAAAAATGGGCAAAAAGTCCGGGAGAAACAAGAGGAAGAGGAGCTAAAAGGGGGAATAATGGTTCTTGATGAAGTCTGCCTAAAAGTAGAAGGGCGGAAAATGTGGGGCTTGATAGCGACAAACCTTGAGGGAACCCCAAAGGTAAATAAAGAAGCTTTATATCTCCAAATAAAGATAAAGCCAGCTGGGTAGAATTTATAAAGCGCATTCCACCTCCCCGAGTCGTGGTGGAGTGGAAGCTCACCGATTTTCTCCAAAGGTCTTGGGAGGTCGCCAAATCTGGAGAGCTTGGGGATGCTTTCCAGAAGGTGAAAGAGCTTATAAGGGATTACGGATGGTTAGGATATGAAGTAGGGTTAGAGCTAGGGAAGGGTTTAGAACACCTTCGTGGGAAAAGGGATGGCTTGGATATCGCCATTCCCCTAACAACCTCCCTTTTGGAGAGGGAGATAAAGGAATTCCGTCGCAGGGTGCGTCCTATGGATGGTTTTTCCTCTCTGGAAGGGGCAAAGAATTTCTCTGCCTTATGGGTGGAGATGAGGAATCTCCAGCGACAAGGGATTGACTGGGTAGACGGGATAATGGCGGTGGCGAGCTGAATATAAAAATGTTTGACGAAGACGAGGAAATAGAACTTGACGAGAAAAATATCTATGGGTACAATGATAAAAATTTTACTACTTTTTTCTATAGTGCTATAATTTTTAAAAAAGAGGGTGATGATTTGATATGAATGGCTATAATGGTTTTAACAATAAGATGACAAATCCTAAACAAATGAAACTCTACCAATATTTTTAATAGATTTGGTGCGAAATAACTTTTAAGCAATCGTTTTATCCCTTTCCTTCGCTTCCAGCAAGTCAATCCCGAGATTAAATAGAGTTAGTTCGCCGTACTTAAATGGTAGT
>JACIXQ010000117.1 GCA_014360465.1 bacterium | reverse complement strand
CCTCCTTTTAGAAGGTTTGTTATAGGAATAAATTGTAGGGGATGATTGCCTCTTGTCATCATTATTATTGAGGAAACTACCCCTTTTCGAGTAAATTATTTTTGAGGAAGAGCGAATAGTTGCCAAATCGTCCCGAAGTCCGCTAAAATTCAATCACTATGAAAAAAGTTATAATCTATACGACAAGTAGGTGTCCCTATTGCTTAATGGCGAAAGAGTTCCTTAGACAAAAAGGAATACCTTTCGAGGAAAAGAATGTGGAAAACGATAGGACAGCCGCCGAGGAAATGATTAGTAAAAGTGGTCAATACGCTGTCCCGGTCATAGATATAGAAGGCAAGATAATCGTTGGCTTCAATCCTCGGCTGATAGAAAGGACACTCGCAGAACCTTGATCCCACTTAGAGACAATATCCCCTCTCGCAGATATCCCATAGTAACTGTCCTCCTCATTTCTTTGAATTTCCTGGTATTCCTTTATGAATCATCCCTTTCAAGAGAACAATTGATAAGGTTGTTTTATGTAGCAGGGGTAGTTCCTATTCGCCTTTTCCATCCCGATGTTGTCCCTGGGCTCCCCTTTCCCCTCACCCTCCTAACCTCCATTTTCCTGCACGGTGGATGGCTTCATCTCCTTGGCAATATGCTCTTCCTCTGGATATTCGGCGATAATGTTGAGGATAGGTTGGGACATTTAAAGTTTCTCCTGTTTTATCTGGCTGGTGGAGTAATTGCAAATATCGTCCAGTTCATCATCACCCCATTCTCTAAAATCCCTGTAGTTGGAGCGAGCGGAGCTATTTCGGCGGTTATGGGGGCTTATTTTGTCCTATTCCCTTTCGCTCGCATCGCGTCGGTGGTTTTCTTCTTCCTATTCTTCACAATTATGGAGATCCCTGCCTTCGTGTATCTATTCTTTTGGTTCTCCTGGCAAGTCCTTGAAGGGCTTCTGCTCCTACCCTTTGCTGGCGATGTGGGAGGTGTGGCATTCTGGGCGCATATCGGCGGATTCATTTACGGCTATCTGGTTGCTCGTTATCTCCTACCACGGAGATGGTATTTTTACCGCTGAATCATCTCCCTTTATTTTTAAAGCATCCCTTCTTCAAATTCCCTAAACCACTCCCTTGCGAGAAGAGAGCGTGAAACATTTTCTTTGGGAGGCAACGGTCTATAAATGTCAGAAGAAACCAACTCTATTTTATTATTTTCCCCAATTTTAATGACCCTGTAAGTTTTAGCGATTATAGTTCCATCGGGCTTCCTCTCAACGATGCTATAGACATTTATCTTATCGAATTCCTTTCTACCAAAAATCCTGAATATCAACCTTCCGCCTCTTACCTCTCCCTGTACATAGATGGGCGCTGAACTATCGTTTTGGAAGATCAAATCTATATAACCATAGACCACGGTCGCATCCCTTCCGGGCGAAACATATTTCACCGGTCTTGCGTGATGTGCTCTCCTCTCTATCTTTAACCCAGCTAAAAGGACAGCATTATAAAGGGTCGTTGAAACCTGACAAACCCCTCCACCTATGCCGGGCACTAATTCACCACGAATCATAACTGGTGCTACTTTATAACCCCTATCCAACACACGAGGTCCCACTTTCTCGTTGAAGCTAAACCTTTCTCCCGGACTCAGTAAAGTCCCATCTATTGCCGAAACAGCTCTTTTAATATTCTCAATCCTATATGCAGAGGAACCCCATAACGAGGTTGAAAACTCACTCAATAATTCCATACCTTCTAAATCCTCCGCCCTGACCTTTGGATACAACACCTTCATAGGGATTTCTATTTCCACATTCATTCCCTTAACTTTACATAACATCTCAAACAGCCTTTTTTCATCCACTCCATATCCTTCTTCTGCAGGTCTTATGGCAACAATTTGCTTTCCCTGAACAATGGGACGGGCATTAATTGCTGGCTTATCTAATTTTTCTTTCAATTTTTTTATAAAAGATGTCCACCTCTTATTGTCTACCTTCAAATCAACATTCAAATCAATCCCTTTCACCAAGCACTGCCAAGCCTCCCTAAAAGCTTTATGCCATCCTCGTCTTCCTATCGCAAATGCAGAACGCAATATAACCTCGGAATCGTACGATAAACCAATTTGGGAAAACTTAACCTCGGTCTTCCTATCGCCAATCCTCATCACACAAGACCTCTCCTCGCTTGCTTTTTCAAGTAGCTTTTTTGCCCTACCCAAATCTATCCCTCCGATATCTATTCCGTTAAAATACACCCTTGGGAAAATCAAATTATGGATGTGAAAATAGGTTATGAAGCCCGATGTGAAAGCTATAACTGAAAGGATTAACATAAGAAGAGAATAAATCGCCCTCCTCATAGCTCATAAACAAGTATAAAATATTAACCTACTTTAGGGCAAAAAAATTTGCCTATAATTTTTATAAGCAAGTCAACGATAAAGGTTCAGGAAAACATTAAAATTCTACATCTTGACTTAAATGATCCCTCGCTTTATAACTTTTCTATGATGAATCCCTATCTCTCCCAAATTTTTGACGATTCGCTTATTGTTGCTAAAATACAAAGGCGACTTCCTTATCTTTTTCAGCTAGCGGAATTGGAAAGCAAAAGAGGCAAACAAACCGGAATGGAAGTAGGCACCTTAAGAGAAAGGATAATTATCGCCCTGTTGATGTATAAATTTGGCGAAGATAATATAGAAACAGAAATTCCCATCACTGAGCCAGAAGTAGATGTTAGACTCTTTCAATATCCTGCTCGTCCAAATAGCCTGGAATGAAAAGGGTGGGCTATATTGGCTTCCGGTCTCGTCACAGTTGAGAGTTTTTAAACAGCTCGGGAGAGCCAATTACATCAAGCTCCCGAAACCCGGGACTAATCCAAGAGGAGTGGAAATAACAAAAGAAGCTATGCTTTCTCTGATAAAAGACACTGAAACAAGGGTTATACCTATATTTTGGCAAAAGCAGAAAATAGAATTCAATCCCTACAAGAGATGGGTTGACCTTTGGAGGGAGGAATGAAAATGAATAGTGAAACAAGAAAAAAGGGGACGAAAACCAGCTCTTTCGGTTCACCTGGAAGAATAAATCACGATTCCACACCATTCTATTCCAGTAGATTGTACGAGGGATTGCCCAAAGAAAGCAAAACTCACTATATAGAAAAACCTATTCCGACAGAATGCTTGAACAAAATCTTCTGTAAGTCTAGCGAAGATATGTCCGAACTTCCCGATAATAGCATTCACCTTATGGTAACCTCCCCACCATACAATGTAGGCAAAGAATATGACGAGAATCTTACATTGGAAGAATATAGGAAGTTTCTCCGCAGGGTATGGAAAGAGGTTAAAAGAGTATTGGTTCCTGGAGGAAGAGCCTGCATAAATATTGCCAATTTGGGGAGAAAACCCTACATTCCCTTGCATATTTTCATCATAGAAGATATGTTGGATTTGGGCTTTTTGATGAGAGGCGAGATAATATGGAACAAAGGTTCAAGTGGTAGCCCTTCAACAGCTTGGGGCACCTGGCTCTCACCAAAGAACCCAGTCCTAAGGGATATTCACGAATATATCCTCGTCTTTTCCAAAGAAACTTTCGCCCGCCCTAACCCGCTCAAGCGGAAAAGCACTCTGACAAGAGAAGAATTTCTGGATTCACAAAAAGCATATGGACATTCCCTGCCGAGTCCGCCACGCGCATTGGGCATCCTGCACCATTCCCAATTGAATTGCCCTACCGGTTAATCCAGCTCTATACATTTGAAGGTGAGGTTGTTCTCGACCCCTTTATGGGAAGCGGACAGACAGCTATCGCAGCGATAAAATGCGGTCGAAATTATGTTGGATATGAAATAAACGAGGAATATGTTAAATTGGCAGAGAAAAGAATTAAAGAAAGTTTTCCCAGCCTTTATGGTAAACTATTTGACCAATCCTAACTTTACTATTTTCCCATCCTCCATATTGTTCCCCCTGGATGGTCCTCGAGCACTATCCCCAAAGTCCCCAATCCACTCCTGATTTCATCAGCCAGCTCGTAGAGTTTTTGCTTTCTCAATTTGTCCCTCACTTTTATTAGCAATTCAACGAAACCCTCTATCCCCCTACCCTCCTTTCCCCCTCTCCTCTCTTCTATTCCCAAAACCCACTTCAACTCCTGAATAAGCTTCTTAGCACTCCATAGTGGCAAAAGAACAGATGTTGGAGGCTTGGGCAGAAAATCATCTATAACTCGTCCAACTTCACTAACAAGCGAGAAATATGATGCTATAGCTCTTGGCGTGTTGAAATCATCCTCAAGAGCGGAATAAAATTGCTCTCTGTAAACCCCAAAATCCGGTAGTTCTACTATCCTCTCACTGTAATCTGCTGTGCCCTTCAAAGCAATATCGACCTTCTCCTCGGCTTCCCTCGCCCTTTCCAATGCCCGTTCCATTTCCTCCACCTTCTCGCCATCAAAATCTATCGGACTGCGATAATGGGAAGAGAGTAGATATAATCTCAAAGCCTGAGGGGAGAATTGCTTCAGGGCTTCCCGAACTATAAATACATTGCCGGTGGATTTCGCCATCTTTTCCCCTTTCAAATTGACAGGAGCCCAATGAAGCCAATATCTGGCGAAGGTTTGACCAGTGAAAGCCTCGGATTGCGCTATCTCATTCTCATGGTGAGGAAAGATTAAATCCTGTCCGCCAGCGTGGATATCAAGAGGAACGCCGAGATACTTTATTGACATCACCGAACACTCTATATGCCAACCGGGACGTCCCTTCCCCCAGGGACTCTCCCAGTATGGTTCTCCCTCCTTGGCGGACTTCCAAAGGGCGAAATCTCGCGGGTCCCTTTTTCTCTCATCCACCTCCACCCTCGCTCCTATCATCATTTCGTCCAGGGAACGCTTGGAAAGCTTGCCATATGAGGGAAAACTGGCAACGGAGAAATAAACATCCCCATCAACCACATAAGCACAACCCTTCCTAATCAGAGCCTCAACTACTTCTATGATCTCTTTGATGTGATGAGTAGCCCTGGGGTTATAATCCGCCTGCATAATCCCCATTTCTTCCTCATCCTGAAGATAGGCAGATATATAATATTCCGCCAAACTTGCAGGGGAAACCCCCTCATGCTTGGCTTTAGCTATTATCTTATCGTCTATGTCGGTGAAATTCTGCACATATATAACCTCATAACCTTTTTTTCTGAAAAACCTTCTTATAACATCAAAAAGGACTGCCCCTCTTATATGACCTATATGGGCATATCCTTGAACTGTGAGTCCACAGGAATATATACGAACCTTTCCCTCTACCTGGGGAACGAATTCCTCCTTCCGATTGGTAAGGGTGTTGTGAATATAAATTGGCATCGGTACTAAAGTATTTCTCTTATAAGAGCAGTTAAGCGAGTAGCATCACTCGCCTGAATAGCTTCAAACAAAGCCTTCTCGTCCAATTTCCGTAGCATCTCTCTTAATTTGTGGAAATTCTCCAGAGAACGCTCTGTCGCCAGCTTTGGATCCTCTCTATAAGGAAACAGATCGAAGCTATACCAGCCATTATATCCCATTCGGTCCAGCCAGAATAATAGTTCAAGATGCTCAAGCAGGTGAACGGAAGCGTAAATCAAATCATCATCAAATCTTTTCCATGCATCGTTCAGGTGGAGATGGAAAAGCTTACCTTGTTTGAGAGCAAGTGAAGCGGCAGCGGCAAGGTTTTCACCACCCATAAGAGCATGTCCAAGGTCTATGTTTATCCCGAGGTTCTTCGCGCCCACGGCAGCTATTATCGCCAGGGAGGTTCCTATGCCATCAACAAAAGATTTACATCGTGGCTCATAGGGTTTGTACTCAAGACAAA
>JACIXQ010000116.1 GCA_014360465.1 bacterium | reverse complement strand
GAAGGTGATAAGGTAAGAGTGCAAAAAGATATCAACACACCATACAATAGAGTGTTAGAACTTTCCGAAGTGCCGGAGGAAACGAAAGAAAAACTAAAGGCAATGAGAGCTAATATAGACTTATTTGAACTATCAGAACGGATTGAGATGTTGGAAAAAAGACTTGACAAAGCATATCAAATAAAGGTAAGGAGGTATAACAATGAATAAACAGAACAAGCTTTCAAAGCAATTTATTTTTGAGGAAAGACGGTACTTTTTTAGGAAAATTTATGCTCCGTTGAAAATTTTTCAAGTGTATTTCATCAGCAGAAGATAGATTCCATTAAATAGACAAATAAAGGATACTCTCGCTCATTCACCTCTTGGTGGGGATTTCTTCCTCTGCTTTATACTCGGATGTATCCTTAAGAAAGGAACGATTCATCCCTGGTAGGGACTATCCTAAGTTTTTCCGGCGTTATAACTATTCCTATTCCCACTATCTGCCGATAAAATTTGAATGCATTCTTGTCTGAATTTCTTTTGCTATCATAGCCCTTGCCTTCTGAAGGGTTGCGGGGTCCTTCGTGAAATTGGTCATATCTGTTACTACCTCCTTTATGGCTCTCTCAACCGCCTCTTGTCCTGCCAATTTCTCAAGCAGAGTCAAGTATTCATAATCCTCAAAGCTATCCCTTATCATCTCAAGCCTTAAAGAAGATACCGGACCATCAATTCCTACTTTTTTCCCGGGATAGAGGAGCGAACCATCCCCATAAAGGTTGGGATTTATATCCTTTACTGTTGCCATATCCTCCCAGGGGTCGGGCGTGCCTGCCCAGTAATTAACACCCCAATAAAGAAGTCCATCAACCTGGTATTTCTTCTGTTGCCACATCAGTATACGATGGTCTATGGCATCCATTGTTATATGGAAATTGGCATAGGGTGAACCTGGTCCACAACATACATACCACCAAGAGAATTCTCCCTTTAACTTCTTTTCCAACTGTTTTTGAGGGTCGAAATAGCTGGTAACCGCACACCAGATGTTGATTATCCCATCCAGTGCCTCATAAGCCGTCTCATTGCTGAAATCGGGACCCCGGAAAAAGGGCGAAACGATGCGTAATTTCGGGTCTATGCTCTTTATCTTTTCCACCCTTCGCTTAAGCTCTTCATACTGTTCCTTCGTAACAGGTTCATCAAGTGGGTAGAAATAAGCTTTGTTTAAAAGTCCCTTCTTCCTGAGATGTTCAACACGCTTTCGCATTTCCTCAACATCGTCACTATAGTTTAGAGCAAAAGAGGTAACCCTCTCATCAGCTATGTATTTGTCTGCTTCAGGGGAAAGAACATCAACAGGTATCTGCATAGGGCTTATGCGGTGCTCAACCAAGCACCAGTAGTATTTATCAAACATAGCCTTTCCTTCGGGAGTTCCAGCTTGTACTTCTTCAAATTTCCAGATGGAGTTGTCCCAAATGCTGAATGCTGTTTCACAGGATGGCTTATCAGGTAGAGTGAAATCCCAGACTTCAAGTGATATGGGAATATCCACCGAGGCTCCGTTTTCAAATTTAACGGTTATCTTACCTGTGTATCTTCCCGGTTTGGCATCTTTGGGAATATAGATGGTTATAAACAGGGGTTGATTCTCTCCTGCTTTGATCTCGCAAGGGCGGAAGGGAGGAAGAGGGTCGGGATAGAAACGATTTTCGTGTCTGACAAGGACATACGCCACTAACCTCACAGAGATATTTTCTTTGGGAATTAAATATTTATCCGGACCATTAAGGGGAGTACATTCAACCTGCGATATTTTCAGGGTATTTGCGCCGGCTCTTATAACTATCTGTCCGGATTCGTATTCGTTGCGAGCCGACTGGAGGATAAGGCGTGATTTTCCAAGCTTTGGTTCGCTATCTTTAAAAACCTTCAAGGTAGCGGGCTCAGTCCAGACAAGGAAGTCCTGGCTGAAGGTTTGTCCGATGAGCCCAAGAAGGAAAAGTACTATTAGCATTAATAACACCTCCTTTTCACCATTTTACCATTCTCCAAACAATGGGTAAATTCCCTTAACTGGAGAAATTCCGATTACCTGTTCTCCGAACCAGCTTATTTGGTATGGTTGGTGGTAGACGAATTCAAAAGTATCAAAGCGTTTGGGGGAAAATGTTATTACGAATTGGGAAGAATCCGATTTATTGGGCAGAAGAAGATAATCTTTTTGGCGAATACACTCTATTGGTTCCCCATTCACCTCTGTTTTCAAGGAACCCTCTTCTATGTGTTCAGGGAGTCTTACGAGAACATTGAGTGGTTTCTTGGGGCGAATTACCAATTTGCCCACTTTGGGAAGATAGCTCTCCACTTTCGCAAGGTCGTTCTCCCAGGTGAACATCAGATTTATCTGGATACCGAGGTCGGTTTGGGTAATTATATGTTTCGTAAACTCACAGATTGCTTGGACTGCTCCTTGAGTGATGTCAATTGTGTTTATCGGAGAAGTAGGAGTTTGAAGATGGGAGGAAGGGGTGGGAAAACCGAAGCCACCAATTATCCTTTCCTTCATATTTCGTTCGTAATCGCCTTTTGGCTCAGGATTATCGTTTATGAAAGAGTTGTCAAGAACTTGACTCGGCAGAAGAGCTGAGCGCATAAAAATCTCGGCTTGGGAGTAATATCGTGGGTCTCTTGCCTTTGCGAGGAGTAGCTGAATCTGGATTAAATCTCCGATTTGGTTTACCTCGCCCTGGTCGGTCTCCAACCATGCTAATTCCTTGCACCAACCATAACTGCTATAAAATTCCCTCAAACCCACTTCATATACCTTTCTAACTTTATCAAGTAAAGTTTCATCATTAATCGCAACCGCATATTCAAGTATTCCGCTTAATGATGAAGTTATTGAGTGAATGTGGTTTCCAGCAAAGTCCGTTAGAAGTCCCTCCTTTGTGAAGGAGCGTTCAATAACACTCCGGGCATATTTATCGGCTAATTCCAGAGCCAGTGGGTCGCCGGTTACCTTGTAGTAGCGGAGAAGAGGACCCACAAGGCGTCCGGCGGTTGTCGTCTGAATGTCTCCGATTCCTTGAAAGACATCCTTTTTGCCCAGTTCTTCAACAAGTTTTAGTGAAAGCATTCCTTTGTCATCTGTAATGGTAGCGAGTGTGCGAAGCATTTTGTGAGCGAGTTCCTTAGCTTTCTGGCAATCCCTTCTCTTGATCAACCATGTCAAACCCTCTAAGCCTTCTCTTAAATTATGGAATTCTACGCCTCTTTTCTTTATTTCTGGATGGTAAAATGAAGGCAAGGCGTCTTCGTTATCATAACATTGGAAAAGATAGCGAGTGTAAACTTCCTCTGCGTGTTTGGGGACGGGGCGTCCGAGAACTTCTTCGGTGAAGAAAAGTGCATCTATTGCTCGCCCTGTTACATGAGGGATGCCGATCTCTATGGCATGCCCGGCAAAAGCTGTTCCATCCTCCCTGCGTGCTATATAGAAGTAGGGCTCTTCATCTTTGTCTTCGTCAAGCATACCACATAAATAACGAGTAGCAAGTTCAAGACGTAATTTAAGGTCTGGGGAGTACCAAGCTATCTTTTCCATACTTCCCTCCTTACCAAGAAAAGTATTGATTAATAGTAGAAGAAGACAAAGAAAACAAAAAATGTTCCTGTTCAACCAAGCTTTTCTATTAGCAAACATAGATAATATATGGTGATATTCTAATGGGATTGGATATTATGTAAATAGATTTTTTCTTTGGAGTGGAATGGTATGGTAAGTTCCTAATAGCTATTTATTAAACAAGAAAAATATCAGTCATTCAGAATCGTCTCAATCAGTTCGCTTTCTTTTCCACATTCCCCGATAGTGGAGACGCCAAAGCGATTGACATTAGAGAACCAATAGATGTCTTGTGGATATTCTTGTAGGTCAACGGTGAGCTCATAGATATCCTCATCAGGTTGGTAGGAGATGGTTCCTACCGGAAACCATGGACGGTCGTTTAGACCGTCATTTGAGATCCTTCTGTAGACTCGAAATCCTATTGGTCTGTCAAGATATTGCTGTTCTCTTATAACCTGTGGAGATTTCCAAGTAATCTTGACCGAGTTTTTATCAATTTTAGTAACTTTAACTTCTTTTGGGGGTAGCGGGGAATCTATTGAAGCGTAAGGTGTCTTAAGGACTATTGTGAATTTGTCTTTATTGCCCCTAAACCAGGCGACGACAAAATCGTAAATTTCCAGCCAGAAATAGGAAGGACGTTCGCCCTTAATAACTTTGACAAGCAAAAGCCCTCTTTCTCCCACAACATTTATGTTTCCGAAAGGATTAGGACGCCTATGAAAGCCGTTCAAGGTTCGCACTTCCTTAACAGGTCTATTCGGAAGGCGGAGCAAACCATCTTTATCGGTGTAGCCGACGATTACAGGTACCCTTGAGACGAGAGGCGAGAAATCTCCATCTTCAACTACGGGGAAGTAGCAGACGCCGTGGTCGTAAGCTGGTCCTTTGGACTCATCAACTTTGATTCCTCTTTGATAAATTTCCACCCTGGCATTAGGTACGCCGTTGCCATTTATATCAACTATTCGGAGGAAATTTTCCCGAGGAATAGCGAAATAATGGTCACCGAAATGTCCTCTTGGTTTGTCATAGGTCATATTGAGATACCCTGCATCTATTTCCGAGAAAATATGAGGACCGTGCCAATGCATCATTGTGATTGGGTGGGTCATAAAGTGGGTTATCTTTTCTCCATTATCTGGCATCGTATGGTTTTCGTCGCCTTGATAATCGAGAAAATACAGGTCTGTCAGTCCCAGTTGATGTCCCAATTCGTGTGGAAGAGACCACTCAGTCTGGGTTCGCCATTCCTTGTCTGGAGGTTGCCAATTCCCCTTTTTCTCTTCTTCACTATCGCTCCAGACCCAACAACCTTGATGGTAGGCGAGCCCATCGGGAGAAACAAGTTCCCGATGCGCTTTTTCCACATCATCTGTATAGATTATCCTGTCCAATCTCACCCTTGCTATGATTCCATTGGGAGCGGAAGGGAATACACTTTTTTGAAAAAGCTTGTTCATTATATCAATATGCCAGCGGTAGTAATCCTCAAAGGAAAAGGTTCCATAGGCGTTGCGAACCTGATGCCAGGCTTCCACCCTTTTCTTATTAACGATGAAAACAAGTCCCCAGCCCCAAAGCGGCACCGTGAGACAATTGTTTATGGTTGCTATTTCCTTCTGGTTGGTGAGAATTCTAAATGTCACATAATGAAACCCCTTTCGCCATTTCCATTTCAAAGAAACAGTGGCTTCTTCCATCTCGTTTAGTATTCCTTTATATTCTCCTTCTTTTACCAGCACACCATCTATCAACCAATGATAGCGGAAGGGTTGGGAGGGAGCAAATCCGACATTCTTTATATGAGCAGATAGGGTTATCTCCTCCCCTTCTTTATATTTCAATTTCAAATTTTTAACTATTTTTTCGGGATGTAAGGCTCCTTCATCAGGTGGAAGTTTGGGTAGCTTGCCTCCTCCAATAATTGGTCTACCATAAATGTCGTAGTTGACCCTGCCATGTAAACCTGCGAGTTTTGGATTTAGCTCTATGAAAGTTATGGTGAGGTCTGTAAGGGGTGGCTTATAGTCCCACTTTTCGTCACGAATGATTTGAAAGCTTTTGATGGCGCTTCGCGGATAAGTTTTCCCAGGACCACCCACCTCATCCAAGCTATTCCAAACCAGTATCTCTATTCCTTCATCACGGAGAAAGCAATTTTTCATAACCGTTCCGTCTTTGAAAACTATTTCATCAGCTAAAGAAAAGGTTAGAAAAAGGGAAACTATCAGGGAAAAGCAAAAATTTTGGTTTCTCATTCATTACCATCTCCCGATTTAATTTTAAGAGAG
>JACIXQ010000115.1 GCA_014360465.1 bacterium | reverse complement strand
AGAAAAACTAAAGGCAATGAGAGCTAATATAGACTTATTTGAACTATCAGAACGGATTGAGATGTTGGAAAAAAGACTTGACAAAGCATATCAAATAAAGGTAAGGAGGTATAACAATGAATAAATGGAACAAGCTTTCAAAGCAATTTATTTTTGAGGAAAGACGCTCTTTGGAGCATTCCATATCTATATCTCCTACTTCCGTGCTTTGTTATTTCTCCCATTCCTTAAGGAGCTGGTTCGGGGAGGGTTAATTGCAAGGTAGCTTTTGCCTTCTGAAAGCGGAGAAGGCTGATTAGAATAGGTTAAAGATATAAACCAAATCAATGACAATCTCTGCTTTTTCAGAGGTCAGGCTTCTATTTCCTGAATCTTTTTAAGAGCTGTTTCAACTGAGGCAGTATCTCCAAATATAGCTATCATCGTCATATGTTGGGGGCAAATCCCCCTTATCTCCTCCACAATGACATTAGCTGTTTTCTCAGCTATGTCAGCAGCGGCGAAGATATCGGCGAGGGGACCTTGAACCAGACCAATTGCGTCCCATTTACCCAATATCCTTTCCCTTCGTTCGGGAGAAACCCGCTGGGCGAGAAGCGCGATGGTATTAGGAGTGGGCGACTTTATGAACCTTATTCTCAAACCGCTTATTCCTCGTCTTTCCATTTTCTGTATCAATTATACACCGGCAAAAGCATTAAATCCACCATCTATGGGGATAACCGCGCCGGTGACAAAAGAGCTGGCGGACGAACAGAGCCAAATGACAGTCCCGATAAGCTCTTCCGGCTCGCCAAATCTACCCATTGGAGTGTGAGCGATAACTGCTTGCCCTCTTGGAGTGAGATTTCCTTCTTCATCTAAAAGAAGATATCTATTTTGCTTAGTCAATAAAAAACCAGGGGCTATCGCATTAACTCTTATTTTCGGGCTATATTCCTGCGCCATATAAACGGCGAGCCATTGAGTAAAATTGCTCACCGCTGCTTTCGCCGCTGAATAGCCCACTACCCTTGTCAATGGTCTAAAGGCAGACATAGAGGAGAAGTTTATGATTACGCCGCCATCCTCATTCTCCAACATCATCTTCCCGAAGACCTGACTGGGAATTATTGCGCCACCGAAAAGGTTGAGATTAACGACTTTCTTAAGGTTTTCGTAATCAATATCAAAGAAGGAGAGTTCCTTAGAAACAGTCGCCTCGGGGAAGTTTCCTCCCGCGGCATTCAGCAGGATATCCACCTTTCCTAAAGCATTTTTGATTCTGCCCCCCACTTTCTCCACACATTTTTTATCAAGCACATCCATATAATAGCCTTCTGCTTCTATTCCTTCCTTTTCCAATTCTCTTATCCTTTCGTCAAGAGGTGCGATATCGGTGAGCACGATTTTCGCTCCTGCCCTCCCTAATCCTTTTGCAATGGAGCCTGCTAAAACGCCCGCTCCCCCCGTAAAGACAGCAACTTTCCCCTTTAGGGAGAAAAGCTCCTCTATGTAGCTCATAAAATCGCCTCCTTTCTACTCTTTTTCCCATTCGATATGAAAGATTCCCTTTTTATCTTTTCTTTCAAATGTGTGAGCACCGAAGAAATCCCTTTGTGCTTGTATAAGATTCGCTGGTAGCTCTTCTCTGGTTATGCCAAAGAAGTAATCCAAAGAGGCGTTCAAGACTGGGGTGGGGATATGGAAATCACTTGCGAGTTTAGTGATATTTTTAATGGAATCCAATTTATCCTTGATAAAAGTCTCTGCTTTATCGCTATTCAAAAGGTAAGGGTTAGCGGGATTCTCGCTCACAATTTCCCTTATGAAATCTATTAACTTCGCCCTGATTATACATCCGCCCTTCCATATCCTCAACACTTCTGATAGGTTTACCCCGTAGTTAAAAGTAGTGCTGGCAGAACTTATGAGCCAGAGACCTTGGGAGAAAGCGATAAATAGGGCGAAAAGGAGAGTCTTTTCCAAATCTTCTATCGTCCTTTTCTTTTCTGGGGGAGCGATTGGAGGAAGGTTTTCATATTTTCGGGAGAGAGTAACCCTCAAATCTTTAAAATAGGAGATTGTCCTTGCTTCTACTGCCTGATTCAACGATGGGGTAGGAATGCCCAACTCCAAACCCGCTTGTGCTGTCCATTTTCCTGTGCCCTTTTGCTCGGCTTTATCCAAAATCAGCTCTACGATGGTTTTTCCGGTTTCCTCATCCTTGCGTTTTAAAATTTTATATGTAATCTCAACGAGGAACGATGCTAAAGAACCCTTGTTCCATTCCTCAAACACAAGTCCTATTTCTTCTATATCCATTTTCAAAGCCCTTTTCATAATGTCGTAATTTTCGGCTATAGCTTGCATAAAAGCATATTCAATCCCGTTATGTACCATTTTCACGAAGTGTCCTGCTGAATCCCTACCAACGAATGTGCAGCAAGGTCCATCCTCGGTTTTCGCAGCGATTTTTAGAAGGATTTCTTCCACCATTCTATATCCCTCTTCATCTCCTCCCGGCATCAAGGAAGGTCCATAAAGCGCCCCATATTCACCTCCTGATATCCCCATTCCCAAGAACAAAATGCCTTTCTGCCCCAATTCCTTCTTTCTCCTTGAGGTATCCAGGTAATGTGAGTTACCACCATCTATCACGAGGTCCCCTGGCTCTAAATAAGGTAGAAGATTTTCAAGCATCTCATCAACGGGTTCGCCTGCCTTGATCATAAGCAATATCTTTCTTGGTTTTTCCAGAGAAGAGATAAAGCTTCTTAAATCATAACAAGGTATTATTTTTTCGCTTTTCACTCTATCACGCATAAACTCTTCTGTTCTTGCTGGAGTCCTATTGTAAACAGCAACCTGGTATCCTTTCCTCGCTATGTTCAAGGCGAGGTTTTGACCCATAGTGCCTAAACCTATTAAGCCGATTGCTCCTTTCATCCATACCTCCTTTCAAAATGGCTGTGTTTCTTAAATGCTTTTCTAAGATTTTTAACCAAAAATTTGAAGAATTCGTAGCTTTTTTCGTATTCTACTCTTAAACCTTCGGCTGGAATATAGGTTTCTTTGAGCTTGACGATATCCTTTGTGGCTTCCTGCAAGCTTTCGTATCTTTTAATCGCATATAGTGCTAACAGAGCGGAACCAAGAAGTGCTGGTTCCTCGCATTCCGTTACCTCTATGGGTTTATTGAAGATAGAGGAGAAGATTTGCATCCATAAAGGTGACCTTGTTCCTCCTCCTCCAGCCCTAAATTTTTCTATCTCTACCCCATTTTCCTTCAGAGCGTCGTATGCCATTCTTAGCGTGAATGCTACCCCTTCCATACCTGCCCTTATGAGGTGATTTCGTGTGTGGAAACTTCTTAAACCCCAGACTACGCCTGAGGCGATATTTCCAATCTCCGGATACCTCTCCCCTGTGATGAAGGGAAGGAAGAAAAGGTTTTTTGAATTGACTTTTTCAGCCAAGGAGGTGAGCTCTTCGTAGGGGAGTTCAAAAATATTATCCCTAAACCATTTGAGGATTATCCCGGCATTATTTATCGCTCCACCGACAAACCATCTGTTTGAACATAGGAAGTAAGCTTGAAATCTCATACTTTTATCTTTATCTATTATTGGTTGAGGATATGCTACCCTCAACATTGCTGTGGTGCCGATATTAATAACCCCAACTGAATCCTCCATACCTCCAATTCCCAGTCCGACAGCTCCTCCATCATAGACGCCAGGAATTAGGTATACATCCCTTTTAAGTCCCAAGATTCTTTTAATACTATCTGAAAGTTTTCCAATGACCTTCTCAGAGGGAACTATCTGGGGAAGATTGCTTTCGCTTATCCCCAATATGCTTAAGGAATAGGAATCCCATTCCAAACTATTGATGTTCATTAGCTGGGTGGCTGAAGAGGAACTTGGCTCCGTATATAGCTCGCCTAACAGGTTGAGAAGTAGATAATCCTTTGAACTCAAAAAATATCTTGTCTTTTCAAATATTTCCCTTCTTTTCTTTTTTAACCAATAAATTTTGGATAAGGGGGAAATAAAAAGGGGTGGGGCACCTGTCCTTTTGTAAAATTCTTGAATATCTATTCTCCTTGACAGCTCGTTAAAGGTCTCTCTGGGTCTCAAATCCAAAAGGGTAATTATTCCTGTCAGCGGTTGCAATTTCTCATCTAAAGGGAGAAGCCCGAACTGATAGGATGAGATGACGATATATGAAATCCATTTTTCATATCCCGCAACTGCTTCTCGGCAGATGGAGAGGAAAGCATCGAGCAATTTTTGGGGATTATGCTCCGCTTTTCCAGTCTCATCCTCTTCAACGACAAGCTCTTTCCTGAGTGTTCTCAATATCTTCCCATTGGTGTCTATTACACCCGCTTTTATATTTGTAGTCCCTACATCAACAGCGAGAATTAAATCCTCCATTTCCCTCTATTTAAAACTTCTTTATTGATGATTTCATCAGGAAGCTCGCCCTTTGCCACCTTTTCCACAACGCAAACCACCTTCTCTCCCATTGCTCTCAAGCACTCAAAGGTGTAAGCCGCGATGTGGGGGGTTATAACCACATTGGGAAATTTCAATAAAGGGTGCTTGGGTCCAATGGGCTCTCCTTCTACTACATCCAATCCCACTCCAGCCACCTTGCCATTTTCCAACGCTAACAATAGCGCTTCCTCATCTATCAATTCACCTCTCGCGGTGTTCACCAAGATAACCCCCTGTTTCATAAGGGAGAATTCTTTATGGGAAAGCATATGATAATTCTCTCTACTTAAGGAGGCGTTCAGGGAGATGATGTCGGAGTTTTTTAAAAGTTCTTCTAAGCTTACCGGTTCTGCCCCCTTTCCCCTTATTTCCTCTTCAGGAAGGAATGGGTCATAAGCAAGTATTCTGGCGGAGAACCCTTGCCTTAATATTTCTCCCACCCTGCTTCCGATGTTACCGAAGCCTATTATTCCCACATTCTTGCCTTTTAATTCCCAGCCGATAAATTTTGCCCTATCCTTCCATTTGCCTCGCCTAACCGCCGCCGAGGCTTCCCCTATTCTCCTCATAACTGTTATCAACAAGCTTACCGTCATCTCGGCAACAGCTTCCCTCTCAACTTCACCTGGAACTTTTGTGACTATAACTCCTTTCTCGGTGGCGCTTTCTAAATCTATGTTGTCATATCCTATCCCGTGGCGAGCTATGAGCAGTGTTTCATCTTTATGGAAGAAAAAATCCCTATTGTATACGGGTTTAACGCTGGCAATTAGGACAGAAAAACCCTTCAGCTTCTCCGCTAAACACTTTCCATCTATATCAGGAGGAAATTCAAACCTTTTTACTTTTCCTAATTTCCTAAGCCTATCTATGTGCTCGGGGAAGTATTTTCCGAAGCTACTGGAGTTAACGATTGCTATGTTCAAATTTTTTCTTCTATCTTCCACAGTTGCTATTTTATATCTGGATACTCTAAGTGTAAAATCGTTTGAGATTTTGTTCTTTTTATTAATTCTTTTCAGAATCACCTGCAAATATATACCTCGTCTATCTCAAGGATTTTCTCAGATGCTCTCGTGCAAGATACCACAGCGGGCAATTAAGGACAGGTTAAAAAATAGTTTAAATGCTTTTGACAAAATAAGATTTCTAAAATTTTAGATGAAAGGAGGTGAAGCTTTAATGAAAAGGGGTTTCACATTGATAGAGCTTCTTGTCGTCATAGCCATCGTTGCGATACTTGCAGCGATAATTTTCCCCGTTTTCTCCAGGGCGAGAGAGAATGCACGGAAAGCGGTATGTATGAGCAATCTTCGCCAGTTAGGACTCGCTCTTCGGATGTATTCGCATCTATGGGAAAGGTCAAATATCTATGGGAAAGGTCAAATAAATTTCACCAACCCTTCCATTTCGGGAAAGTCCTCCAGAGGGATTTCGGGGCTTCTTTCACGGCGGAGAAATTCATAGAGTTGGGA
>JACIXQ010000114.1 GCA_014360465.1 bacterium | reverse complement strand
CTTTCAAAATTTCCATTCCACTATGGTGCGATTGAAACGCTCAGAAACCACGCCCTTATACCGGACGAAACACTGGAAGAACATTTCCATTCCACTATGGTGCGATTGAAACTTGGCTTGCCTGGGAAAAACACGCTCAAGCCCTCCCATTTCCATTCCACTATGGTGCGATTGAAACTGGAAGCGGTGGAGAGGGAGGGGGCGCTGAATATTTCATTTCCATTCCACTATGGTGCGATTGAAACTCGAGCTTTCTATTGCCCGCCTGTATGCCTCCACGATTTCCATTCCACTATGGTGCGATTGAAACCACAATGGAAGATTTGAGAAAGGAGGAATTGAAAGATGATTTCCATTCCACTATGGTGCGATTGAAACCCAGAGGGAGCTCGGTATTTGTTCCGAAAGTACTGGAATTTCCATTCCACTATGGTGCGATTGAAACCCTCGATTCACACTATTTATCCTCTTTTTCTACTCTAATAATAGAACATTTACTATATAATGTCAAGTCCTAATTTGTTGATGTTTTCTCGCTTATTCTCGCTTATACTTCTTTTTTCTCTAATTTTCTCTGTTTTTCTTATCTTCAATTTTTTCCATTTTTCCAAAGATCTCCAATAACCCAAAATCCTTGGGAGATCTTTGGAAATTGATTTTTTGAGATTACACTAATTTGCTAAAGATTTATTGAGAAATTTAAAGAATTTTCCTATAAATCACTATATTTCATTTGAAAAATGGTTAATCTCTCCTCATTATCTCTTGATATCTCAATTTTGATATTGACAATTTTTGAATAAAATGAAATGATGTTACGATTTCTGAAACGATCTTTGGAAAATTTTTCCCTCATTCGTCCCTTTTTCAACCCCCATAATTTATAGCCCACTCCAGTCGGAAAAACTCAAACGAGAAATATCCCTGATTAAAATTTGATTTTCGGAATGCCCTTTCAGGGGTTCTCAAAAATCCTAACTACTTGCGTTGCTAAACAAATTTGATATATTCCGTTATAATTTTATTGATGTTCCTTGCTTGAGATAAAAAACCTTTCCATAACGCTCGGTGAATTTAAATTGGTGAATGTATCCCTTCAGGTGGAAGAAGGGGAGTATTTCGTCGTCCTTGGTCCCACGGGCGCAGGAAAAACCGTTCTCGTTGAATGCATAGCGGGAATCCAGCGTCCTAAGGTTGGAGAAATCTACCTAAATGGGGAGAGGATAGACCATCTGAAACCCGAGGAAAGGGGAATAGGCTATGTTCCCCAAGATTATGCGCTCTTTCCACATATGACCGTTAAGGACAACATAGCTTTTGGTTTGCGAATTCGGAAAGCCCCATCCTCTTATATTGAAGAAACTATTGAAAAACTGGCGAATCTGCTCCGCATCAAACACCTGCTCCATCGCGACACGGAGACCCTCTCGGGTGGGGAAAAGCAAAGGGTTGCTTTGGCGAGGGCTCTGGCGATAAATCCTCGCCTTATGCTCCTTGACGAACCACTTTCCGCCCTTGACGAGCAAACCCGTGAGGAACTTGCACGAGAGCTCAAGCGCATCCATCGTGAGACGGGGATGATGATTATCCATATAAGCCACAATCTTGAGGAGACATTCTCCCTCGCCAGCAGGGTTTGTATCCTCAACGAAGGAAGGGTTATGGCTGTAGGGAAGCCGGATGAACTTCTCAACCATCCTCCAAATCGCTTCGTTGCCTCCTTCTTGAGAACAGGAAACATCTTCAGAGGAAAAGTTGTTCGGGAAAATGGCTGGCTGAAATTCAAGAACGAGTTTATGGAGCTTGTGCTTGAAAATGGGTTGGAAGGTGAGGTATACGCAACCATCCGTCCGGAGGCAGTGGTCGTTCAACGGGAAGTTAAGTTTCCCCAAAATGTCCTCAAGGGAAGATTAAGCAATATCCTTGACCAAGGACATTTTTATAAGATAATCGTTGATGTCGGAGATATGGAAGTGGTCTCGCTTATAACTCGCCCTGCTATGAGGGAAAGCAATCTTTCGGAAGGAATGGATGTATATGTTTATCTTGAACCCTCAGCAATACACACTTTCAAGGAGGTATGAGGATGTATCAAAATAGACAGAATAGATTGGTCGCTGTAATCTTCTTCATAATAGTTGTTTCCGCTTTCTTCTGGTTGATGATGCGCACAAAGACGGGAGGGAGCACCGCAAGTTCCTCCAGTGCTACGAGCAAGACATCGTCGGGGGGTAAGATGGAGGTTTCCTACGAGGCTTTGGAGAAAGCCTGGAAGGAAGCGAAGAAAATGGAGCGGATGTCCGCTTTAGCGAAAGGTCCTGTTCCACCTGCCAAAGCTCCCGCAACAAATATGCCTGCCTCCAATATGCCACCAACAAATCAGCCCTTTACTCCCAGCAAGATGCCTCCTTATATGCAGAAGATGGCGGCAAATTACACCAAGGAGATTGGAAACAGGGATGCGAAGGTTAGAGTTGATGCCTTCCTCCCAATGGAGTCCTGCCAGGGTCCAACAACTATGACTTTGGAGAAATTAGCGAAGGAATATAAGGATAAATTATATGTGCGCACCTATCCCCTTTTCGGCACAGCTCCCGGTCAGGTGGGCGTTCACTGCGCCACCATCTTCATAAACGGGAAAAACTATATAAAAGTTGATAACCAAGAGATAGTTTTCGGTTCAACCACTACTCATAATGTCAAGATGATAGAGAAGGCGATTAGACAGGCGATAGCAGAGGCTTATGGCACCTCAACGGGTGGCGCGGGAGGTAAAGGTGAAGTCCAGAAAAACAGGTAGGCTATTTATCCCCTTTATCCTTATAGTCGTTCTCATCATAGTTGTCTTCTATTCGGTAAGGAAAGGCAAGAAAGCGGAGCAGAGGGGACCATCCACCACCGTTCAACAGGAAGCTTTGCTGGAGAAAAAGGAAATTCCCCTGGAAAAGCTTGAGGAAATCTGGAAGAAGGAGCTTAAGATAGTAGGTGGAGGAAGGCAAACAGCTGATTATCCCAAGGAAATGGGCAATAGAGAGGCAAAAGTGAAGGTTGATGCTTTCTTCCCACCAACAGCGACGATGGGAGAGGGATTGAAAATCTCAACCGATACCCTTCAGGAGCTTGTCAGAAAGTATAAAGATAAGCTATATGTCCGTATCTATCTCATAGTTGGTCCGATAGCGGATGAGACCCAACTGGATTGCGCGGCGATATTCATAAATGGCAAAAATTACATAAAGGTTGATGGGGAAGAGATAATACTTCTTAAGAAGAACACCCACAACCCGGAGCTTTTAAGAAAAGCAATAGAGCAAGCGATAAAGGAGAACTACGGAGATTCCACTTCTTAGAGGTTCAAATCCTCCCAGTAGGTGAGGTTCTGCCCCCGAAGAAGCTTTGCGGCGACTATTCCTGCTGCTCCTGCTGCCAGGAAGAACTCCCTATCCTCCTCTATTCCCCTGCCCATAGTCTTCACATATATCTCGTGTTGTCTGAGAAGAGAGATGGCGGGCTCGCCATCCTCAACTACAACCCTGTGTTTATCAAGGATGTTTGAACCAGTGAGGTAATCCTTCACAAGAAGCATCTTATCCTTGGGAAGGAGGGGAATTGGCACGAAGGAGGAAACGATTGATAGCTCGCCCAGTATTGTGCGGGAATGATGGGATAGCCCGAAATGTCTGAGACGCTCCTCTGAGAAGCTTATCCTGGGGCAGGCGACGGGTATTCCTTTTAGGGTATAGGTAGCGTTTAGGGCGATAACCTGGTCTATTCCCGAGAAGCCCAACCTTGTTCGCGTTCCGACATTGCCTGGTCCTTGGGCGACGATTACTATGTTGGCATTTGCGACCTTATGAGCTATGGCAAGGGCGGAATAGATGTTGACAGCCTCAAAATCCCCTCCGAAGGCTTGCCCGCAGGTAATTGTGAAATCTATCAAGCCTTCCCTCTTGAGAGCCCAGACGAGGTCGCTTATTGGCAAAGGAAGGGCGGCTGAATCCGTCATTATATAGGCAATGCGAGCCTCCGGATATTGGTGCTTTGCGCCAGCGGCAACTCCCGCTATCTGGCTATGAAGGATACAGGCAACGACGGGTATGGAGCGCAGCCCCTTGAAGGAATCAACAGCTTCCCTAAATGGGTGGCTTTCTTCTTCCGTGGAGAAAACAGCGAACTGAAAGGGTGTATAGCGAAGCTTCATAATATGCCCCTTTTTCTCCGATGAAAAGGCTGGAGAACTCAGATTGGCGAGGACGAAATGATAGCCTCCCGTCCCTAATGAGAGCCTTATAGCAGTTGTGTTTAACAGCACTTTATCTCCTACCTTTACCGGTCCCGTGATTTCGGGGAAATTATAAGCCTTCTCCACCTTCCTTCTTATCTTTACCTCTATTTCCTGAAGGTTCTCCCTCTCCTTCAATACGGAGATGACCTTTCCTTTTTCAAGGAATACCGTTGGCAATAGGTTATTAATACCTCCTAATATTCAAAGCGTTTCTTTGAACCAGTTCAGGGTTGTCGTTATAGCCTCTTCTTCCCACTCTGGGGAGGAGAAAGTATGGTCGGCTCCTTTGATGATATGGAGCTTGGCTTTGCCTTCTTTTCGTTGTTTGAGGACCTCGTAGCATTCCTCCGCTTGAGAATAAGGGATGAAATCGGCTTCTCCGTGAACGAGGAGGACGGCACCCGGGTAGGTAGAAATCTCTTTTATTGGGTCTATTGTGGGAAGAATCTGGAAGAACTTCTTGCCCACCTTGTTGCCACCCATATTAACATAGCCCACTCGCTCAAGTGATTCCTGAGCCTCGGGACTGAGGATTGAGGAGAGATCTCTTCCCGGCTTATAGGCTGCCGACCAGAGGACGACCGATTTAAGTAAGTTCTTAACCCTTCCTGCAAGGCAGGCGGAGACGCAACCACCTAAGCTCAGTCCGATGATGCCGATTCGGTCGCAATCGACGAACTCCTGCATCCTAAGGAAGCGAAGGGCTGTTTCGGCATCCGATATCTCCTCCTCAACAGTCATATCCTCAAATTTGCCCTCGCTTTCTCCCGAGCCGCGGAAGTCAAACCTCAAAACGCTGATGCCATTTTCCGCAAGGCGTCGCGCCGTCTTAACGAATAGGAAATGGGCTTCCATCCTCTGACCCGTGAAACCGTGACACATAACCACAGCGGGGCTTTTGCCTTGTGTCTCGGCTATGTGAACCATCCCAACTATGCGCTCATTCTTGTTGTAAAAGGAAACGAACTCTTCTCTCATCATATCAATCATTATACCTCCTTTCTCTTTCTTTGCAAGTCCTGGTAAAATTCTACTGCATTACGACTTGAAAGTTTAGGGAGAAGACAAATTATTTCCAACATCCTTCGGTTTCTCCTTCGCTTTTTAAGTCTTTCATATCAATCCTTCTTCTTCCATCCACTTGACCGCCCTTTCCATTGTTTCCTCAGGTGTGTATTTTGGCTTATAACCCAGTTTGAGGGATATTTTCCTTATGTCAGGGCACATATGAGCCCGAAAATGAAAGTTAGCACCAAGGTCAGGATTTATTTTCTGGGAATATTCCTCCCAGCTGTGCCATTCAATGGGGATTTCAACCCCATAAATCTCCCCATAAGTCCTGACGAATTGCTGGGCAGTGAGGGCATAGGCTGAACCGACATTGAATATTTCATCGGTTGATTTCTCGGGGTTCAGCACCGCTAATAGGAAGCCCCTTGCCACATCCTCGGCATCGCAGGGACCGATGAGGGTATTGCCGGGCTCAGGCAAGGGAACAGGTTCGCCCCTTTTATGTGATAGATGCGCCTCAAGGCTTCTTCCTCCGTAGCAGTCAAGGGGAATTTTGCCGGGACCACAGATATTCGGTGGCATAATCGCCGTGAAGAATATCCCATCCTCACGAGCTTTTTTCTTCAATTCAAGCATATCCTGATAGCGCTTGGCATAACCAGGGAAAGTGCATTCACATTGGGTTTCCTCGGGA
>JACIXQ010000113.1 GCA_014360465.1 bacterium | reverse complement strand
ACGGATGAATATCCTACTTATATAAATCCTTGTTCTTCTTTAGGCTATGACCATCAGGTGGTAGTTCATAGTAAAAGACGCTACGCTGAAAAGGAAGCTTCAGTTAATGGTTGTGAGAGCTTGTTTTCCTTGCTGAGGCTATTTTTGAGCGTTCATAGGGGATCGCGAAATACAACATAAGAGAATATCTTTTGCTTTTCGCACTCCATCGTGCAGTATCAAATCTCAAATTGAGGGAGGCAATAAAGGAGATTTTTAAGATTGTTCTTCTTTTTGGCTTAATTTATAGGTGGTTTATCATGACAAAATGCAGCTTGCTTCTGGAAAAGTAGAAGTAAGGTGATTATATCCTGCTAACCAACAAGATTCTTAAAATACAGCGAAAAATTTTAAAAATAGGACGGTAATAAATGAAAGGTAATGCGGTAAAAATAGTAGAATAGATATTATAAATGTTAGAGTTGCAATCAGGAGTATTAAGATTTGTCGGTATGACATGTAGTTTACCCCAAAAAGAAAAGAGTGCTTTGATGACAAATTTATTGAAATCTTCCACGCTTTATTTCCGTTCAAATAAAATCTGGACTATGACTTTACTCTGAGGGAGAATTTTTAAAGAGGGAATAATGATGAAGTTACCATCTATTTTAATATTTTGAATATTGGAGGAAAAATCACGAAGCTTGTACATTTCCCCCGGAAATTTAATGCAAATTTGTCTCTCAACACATTTATCAGTAGAGTTACTTATTGAAACCTCTAAACTACCTCCTTTTAACCTACCGGAAATGTGTAATCCACCTTTTATTGGAAGCTGTTCAAAAAATAAACTCTCCTCGTACCAATTCTCTGGGATACCTGGGAAAAGAACTATATTGTCTGAGCTATCTACATCAATAAGCATTTGAGTCAATGCACAAATAAGTGCACCGTGAGCAGCTATCTCTGGTCCACGTGCAAAATCACATTTATCAAATTTTGCTTCCACGATGCTCGTGTCATCGTATATTGCATCATCGGGTTCCAAAAGGCTCTTAGTCCATTTATACGCTTCTTCTCCTTTTTTGAGCTTAGATGCGAAAACTGCTACCCATCCCCTATTGAAAATGTAATTACCGGTTTTTGAAAACTTTAACATTTTATAAGTATTCTCTATCAGTGGGTCTTGGGGATTGGCAAAACAATACCACCACAAAGAGATAAGCCAAGGTGCATCACCATCACCCTTTGAAAGCTCAGGGGAAGGATAGCCCAAAGTTAGTACATCTTCCCCTTCCCATTTTCCTTTGGGGATTAAAACCTTAACAGCTATATCAGCCCAATCAGCAGATGCAATACCCCTTTTGTTAGATTCTGTTAATCCATATATTGCCGCGTAATGGTTTAAAGCGTGAGGGGCATTCTTATTTATGTAAACTTTCCACTCATTATGCCAAACTAAGTCCTCAACAGCCATTTCCGTAGTTTCTTTTAAAATTTGCTTCGCAATTGGTGCATAGCTTATGTCCTGGGTGAAATCAACATAGTTAAGGGCAATACAAGCGGCGTTGAGACTAGGAAAATTGCTGTAATTATTAGTTCCTTCAAAGGAAGCCAAGGGTATTGTGATGTGCCCATCCCAATCTGAGCTCCAACCATATTTGGCGCCTCGGGTATGTGTAGACACTGATTCATGTAGTTTAGTATACCTTGCATTTTCTCTTGCTCGAGGTAATATTTTCCATAACCAGTCTACGATTCTCCTTGCTTCTTCAAAGTGATTTGAATAGATGAGGGCTAGAGCAGAGAAAACAAGGTCATATTCGAGTATTATAGCACCACCTGCATATCCGGCTGGATTCGTGCCCCACATACCAGGTGGTATAGATGCATTACCAAAAAATACACCGTGGTAGTATAACGAACGAAGATACCATTTCATAAGTGCCCAATCCGGTAGTAAAATGATCGACCGTTCATAAAAACGTTTCCACCATTCCCTAGTAGTTTTCAATAAGTTGGCAAAACCCTCCTGTTGGGCTTTTATAGCTTTTTCTATAGCTATTTTTTCTGGCTCATCGACCTCATATGAAGAGCTTAAAGCTATGTAATAAATTACCTCTTCCCCTGGTTCTTGAGTGCCTATTTGCTGGTCTTTTGTGTTTATAAAAGGTAAATGTGTATCAATAGCTACTGCGATAACAGCTTTACAGGTTTCTTCCCTTTCAGCACTTACTATTAGCACATTGTTTTGACGTGTCGCTTGAAATGAAAAAGGAGAAGATGAGGGGAGTGCATAATATTTTTCATAATACGATGAGATATTTGGATTATTTACTATCCTCAATCTAAACGGGTAGCGCACTCCATTGGAGTCCTTTATCCTAATCACAAGAACTCCTTCCGGGGTTACAAATTCTTCCCTCATTGTCCTAAAGTTTCCAGCATTTCCTTCAAGTCCCATGTCAATGGTAAGACAACCAGTACGGATATCTAATTTGTGGTGAAAATATTTTATTTCATGAGCTTCGATTCTTATATCACCATAAACCCCCTCTAAATCAAAAGGGGTTATACGACGCCCACCTTTATCCTCACTCCACCAGTACTGGTAAATTAGATATGGTCTGTAATCAAGCCATTCTTCAGCTTCTGTTGGAATGGCTGGTGCTCTCATCAATGTAAAACCATCTGGTCCTGGTCGCAAAACAGTTCCCCCTAATCCTATCACCTCATATTGATAGTAGGGGTTGTAGAGGCGCTGTAATCCAAAGCGTATAAAAGTAGATTTCCGTAATTTTTCTTCCCATTCTAATAAAGGACTTTCTCCCCTACTAACTCCATATATCATGAGAAGAGCTAAAAACAAGACAAAGGCAATATTATCTAACCTCCAGAATAACCCTTTGTCCAACTCTCTAAGCCTCCTCCCAAGGGAATCTGGTTTGGATTATGTCCCACAGACCTGCGCATAACGAGGGCTCTGCAAAGGTTAGATAGGCATGTATCGGGGTATTTCCTCGTTCTAATTTTATTAGAACACTATTCCAGCCTTTTCTAAATTGGACATCTGCATTATTACTTTCATCTCCCCAATAACTTGGTCTTACAGGAACTATTTTTTCTGTCTCCTTCGCCAAAATATCGTTAACCCAGAGTTTCATTCGGTAGGAATTAGGTACTCCAACCCGCACCATTCTATCACAGGGCGATTTCACCCAGTGCTTGAGGAAAACAACCCCAGGAGTGTTATTAAAAAACGGCTCTATTTTTAGCTCGTACTCAGGCCAGCTCGCTATGGTCCAATGTAGTGATTCCTCATCAATATCGCCTCCTTCTCTAATAAGTAGAGGCGTTTCCAAAGTAGCACCACTAAAGAGGGGAGAAACCAAGAATCTCCGCGCTCCTACAAATACGACAGGCAAAGCTGGGTCTATAGGTCTACCCTTTATCAACAACCTTAGCCAGCAGTAATTTGAGATACCAATGTAACGGGGTTGTGGCCCGATAATGGAGAATTGCATTTCTACCTCTCCATTTGGTGGCAATTCCACTTCTTGGTACTGTAATCTATCAAAACCGGGCGGTAGGTCAAGCCTTGTTTCAATTGATAGGGGCTCTTTCTGGAGATTACGAAAGTGAACAATAATTGGTGTAGGTTGCTCGCTGTATATTACAGGCCCGCAAGGATATTCAATAATAACCTCCAATGGTGTTAAGACGAATTTATTAGCATTGGGTGATTGAGTATATATGTCGCGGGCTTTTTGAGGATTTATTAAATCGAGCTCGAAAATTCCGGAGAAATCGTCTTCCGAAGAGAAAGAAATAATGTTCTCATATCGAGCTAGGAGCTTCCTACAAATTTCCGCCACTCTTTCTGTGAGTTCTTCCACAGTCTGAGGTATTCGGATATTTCTTATTCCACCCCAAGAAGCATTTGTTGAGATAGTATTTCCCAAAGGAGCTATCCATTCTCTGGGAAGAGCGTTTGCACCGTATATTATACCTAGTATGGCACCCACAGTTGCGCCATTGCAGTCAGTATCATATCCACAACTTACAGCTTTACAAAGAGCATCGCCGAAATCCTCTCCATAAAGCAAACCTATTGTCTGAAACCCTAGGTTTAATGGAGCAAATTGTGCGTTAGGACTATAAAATCTCTCTAATAACCTTTCCCTTGTCTCAAGCCAGCTTAAACCTTGTGCTTTAGCTTCACAAACGGTTTTGATCGCCTTAGCCGTTAAACAGTCTGGCGGAATCATAGACAACCCAATTTCTATTAGCTTATTAACATCCGATATCAAGAAAGCCGCCGATTCTAAAGCCGCATTGTACATTTCTCCGAATACCCCTTCTCCACCGGCGTGGTCACAGACCGCATCATGCCAGGCATAAGCTGCAGCGATATGTGGAAGTCCAGGGGCTATGCAAGCCCATATCTCTGAACGGATAGGAGAACCCATACAATCCTTCGCAGGATTATTGAACCAACCCGAAACAGGCGGAGAAAGACCCAAACGCAAATTGGTTTTATGGAATCCATACTCATCGGGATTATACCAGATACAATCTAACCAATATTCAGCAAGGTCCCGGCAGGTGATATCTAGTCCCCTTTCCTCCAATGCTTGTAGCCAGACTAACTGGATTTCCAGATCATCATTAGGGATTCCACCTTCCTGAATATTAAGGTATCCCTCTACTTTAAATGGTTCTTTCATTCCCCACATCTTTTCCCAAGGCCCACCTAAGGTTCCACCAGCATTTTTCCCATACCAACACCCCAAGACTTTATCCAAATAGGTTTTTTGTGAAAGCTTCAAAATAGGCATCTCTTTCATCTCCTTACCAAAAATTTTTTGAGGCAACTCTGCTAACTGAGATTTAAGTTTATTCTAATATATCTGGCATGCAGAGGCGCAAAGAGCCACCATCTCGTTTCGATCTTATTTGGTCTCCCTTATACCATTTGGCATGCCCATCAGCAAAGATTATATTTGAGCCACCGCTATGGCGTGCAAGAGCATCAAGTGCTCTGTTGAGGTCGGTAATTTGAGGTAAACAGCTGCATATTAACCCAGGGAGGGTTTGACCTGGCGTGCCGCCTGCATTTGCCAATGCAACATCCACATTTATACCAGTGTTAATATCCCTAATGTAAGGGCCTAAAATATCATCCTTACAATCTGCAATAACTACAGTCTCTGAAGGCGCCACTATAGAAACGAGTTTGCTGGTATTTTTCCCTAAACAGTTCCAATAGTTTTTAATTATCTCGTGGTATCCATAATTAGAATTCACGGAATTTTCGGGTCTTCCATACTTTATTGGATAGCAATAGGAAAAGTTCCACCAAGCTTGTTCTTGTCTAACTTTCGGAGCACTGGGACACCTGAAAATATCCTTATTTTTTAAATATGGCATAAGCTGCTCTGTCCAAAAAAGCCCGGGTGCAGCACCGGCACAAGGAGGAGTCCAAGCTGGGAAGGTTTCATCCCAATCCTGAACATACATCACAAGCGCCGTTCCTATCTGCTTGCTATTTGATAGGCAAGCACTCTTTCGCGCCTGCTCACGCGCCCTTGAGAAGACGGGGAAGAGTATCGCTGCCAAGATGGCGATTATCGCTATCACCACAAGCAGCTCAATCAAGGTAAAACCCTTTCTTCTCTGCTCCATAGACATTAACTAAACACCTCCTTAAAGTGTTTGGTGGGAATTTTAGGAAAAATGGCAAAATAGTGCTTGTATAAATTTGCCCTTAGGGTTGGAATATCTTGTTTATTTTCTCCCTTTCAGTCTCCTATATTCAATAGGCGATATCCCCACCGTCTTCCGAAATATCTTTGAGAAGTAAGCGGGATCGCTATAGCCCACATTTAGGGCAATTTCTATTATGGATAAACTACTGTTTTCAAGCAATTTCCCGCCCTTCCTCAAAAATAATTTACTCGAAAAGGGGCAGTTTCCTCAATAATAATGATGACAAGAGGCAATCATCCCCTACAATTTATTCCTATAACAAACCTTCTAAAAGGAGGTGTAAG
>JACIXQ010000112.1 GCA_014360465.1 bacterium | reverse complement strand
GGCGGGGAGCGTAGCTCCCCGCCCCTCTCCCTTTTTTAAAGACTATTACAATATACTTTCAAAAAATCTTACCACCAACCTTAATGAACGCTAAAAGGGAGTATCAGCACGCTGGCAACCCTTGAATGACAAATCAAATTCTCAAAGAAGGTTCAACATCGAAATCCACAGCGCCTCTTCTCTGCCAATCGTAATAACCGAGAGCTGCCACCATCGCCGCATTGTCCGTGCAAAGGTTTAGGGTAGGAATGAATAGTTTTAGCCCTTCCTTGTCCGCTCTCTCCTTAAACTTCTCCCTCAATCTGCTGTTGGCAATAACTCCACCCCCTAACAAGACATTACTGATTCCAAATTCCTTACAGGCGAGGACCGTCTTTTCTATCAGTGTATCAACGACCGCTTCCTGAAAAGAGGCACAGATATGGGGAATGGGGAGCTCCCCCTTTTCTTGAAGCTTCCTAACTTCCCTAAGAACAGCTGTCTTCAATCCGCTGAATGAGAAATCCCAGCTATCAGGAAGAAGGGGACGAGGAAAAGCAATGAAATTAGGCTCTCCCTGCCTCGCAAGTCTATCTATTATCGGTCCGCCGGGATATCCGAGAGATAGGAGCTTGGCTACCTTGTCAAAAGCTTCCCCCGCTGCATCATCCCGCGTTCTCCCCAGATGTCTCACGCTCTTATCCTTGTTTAGGATGAAAAGGTCTGTATGTCCTCCCGAGACCACAAGGCATATAGCTGGAAGAGGAATCTGGGGATAGATGAGGAAATTAGCGAAGATATGCGCCTGGATGTGAGAGACGCCCACGATTGGCTTCCGAAAGGCGAAGGCAAGCGCCTTCGCCGCAACAACGCCAACCACGAGTGAACCTGGCAGTCCTGGTCCCTTCGTCACCGCTATCAGGTCTATATCCTCAATCTTAACACCAGCTTTTCTGAGCGCCTCGTCAATAACTGGGACTATCGCCTCAAGATGTTTGCGGGAGGCAATCTCGGGAACAACCCCGCCGAACGCCTTGTGGAAATCAACCTGTGAAGCAACTATGTTGGAGCGAAGTTCCTTTCCATCTACTACAACCGCAGAAGAGGTTTCGTCGCAGCTCGTCTCTATACCCAAAACAAGCATAGACATAGAATCTATCTTATGACCTTTGCCTCAGGAACTCTTCCACTTCCTCGCGGCGTGGCAGAGATGGCTGAGCACCAAGGCGGGTTGTGGAAATGGCAGCGCAGGCACTGGCGAACCTTATAGCCTCCCTAATGCCCTTTCCCTCGGATATGGCAACCGCAAGAGCACCGCAGAAGGAATCCCCCGCCGCCGTTGTATCCACTGATTCCACCTTGAAAGCGGGAACCTCAAATTGCTCATTTTCATCAACATATAGCGAACCCTTTGAGCCGAGAGTTATAATTACTCTCTTCACCCCCTTAGCTCTAAGCATTTTAGCCAATTCCAAAGGAGAAATATCCTCATCCGGCGGGAAGCCAGAGAGGATTTTCGCCTCCGTTTCGTTGGGAACGAGGATGTCAACATTCTCCAGAACCGATTGAGGCAATGGCTGGGCGGGAGCAGGGTTGAGTATGACCCTCGTTCCTTCCTCCTTGGCGAGGAAAACGGACGCCTCAACCGGCTCAAGCGGAATCTCCAGCTGAAGAAGGAGAGTGGATGAGATCTTGAAGGCTTCCCGCGCCATTTCCACATCCGCCTTGCTTAAAAAGCTGTTGGAGCCAGGGGCAACAGCTATCATATTCTCGCCCTTTTTGTCAACGAAGATGAGCGCTATGCCCGAATGGTGCTCGGCATCCCTGATTATAAAGGAGGTATCAATACCCTCCATTTGAAATTGTTCAACCGACCTATCGCCGAAGGGGTCCTTACCGATACGAGCCAGTAGTATGACGGGAGCACCAAGCCGGGCGCATTGAACTGCTTGATTGGCTCCCTTTCCGCCACCAGCGGTGGCGAACTCGCCACCGATTATCGTCTCCCCTGGCGTGGGGAGGCGCTCCAGCTTGATAATCATATCGGTATTGGATGGTCCAACAACAAGGATTCTGTCTTTCATAGATTCTTTCCCCCTTTGAGAAATCCTTCAGGAGATTGTCTTTGCCCTGAGGCTTTGGGCTGAATGGACGAGGGCGTCCCAGACGGGAGAGAAAGGAGGGGCATAAGAGAGGTCAAGCCAGGCTACCTCGTCAACCGTCATCTGGGCGTGGAGGGCAACGGCTGCGGAATCTATCCGTTTCGCTACCCCTTTCCTCCCAATCATCTGCACGCCGAGAACCTTTCTCGTTTTGACATCCATAACCATTTTTGTCGTTATCGCTTGCGCCCCGGGATAATAGCTGGCATTGGAGGATGTTCTCACAATAGCGCTCGCCGTCTCGTAACCCAGAGCTCTGGCTTCCTTTTCGGAGAAACCAGCTTCACCTATTTCCAAACCGAAAACCTTCATCACCTGTGTGCCGACGGTGCCCGGAAATAATAGCCTACCTCCTGCCATATTCTCTCCCGCAATCCTTCCTTGCTTATTCGCCAGGGTGGCTATAGGAAACCAGTAGGGCTTACCGCTGACGATGTGCTTGGTCTCGGAGCAATCGCCGGCGGCGAAGACACCAGGGATATCGGTTTCCTGATTCATCTTCACCCTTATCGCCCCGGTAACCCCCAGGGGTATTCCCGCTTGCTTTGCCAGCTGGACGTTTGGTCTAACACCGAGCGCGAGAAGGACGAGGTCGCAATCTATCGTCCTATTGGTGGTTTTTGCCCTCATAACTCTGCCATTGCCTTCAATCCCCAAAAGGCTCTCGCCAAGATAGAGATCTACTTCGTTTTCCCGGCATTCCCTCTCCACTATTGAGGTTATCTCTTCATCAAGATTGGGGAGAAGATGTTCCTTCATCTCAACTATTGCCACCTGCATTCCCAGCTGGCGAAATGCTGTAGCCATCTCCAACCCGATGTAACCTCCGCCTACCACGAGGGCTTTTTGCGGTCTTTCCTCATCAATGTATCTCTTTAAGGCGAGGGCATCGTCCATTGAGCGGAGGGTGAAAACGCCTCTAAGCTCCTTACCAGGAATTGGTGGGCTGATAGGCGAGGCTCCCGTGGCAATAAGAAGGGCAGTGAAGCTCTTCTTTAATTCCCTACCCCCCTTAAGGTCAACGACTTCAACGGTTCGCTCACCGATGTTTATTTTTTTAACCTCGTGATAAACGAGAACATCCACATTGCGTTCCTGGGAGAACTTCTCCGGCGTGTAGGCGAGGAGATTACTGAACTCCTTAACCTCACCACTGATGAAATAGGGAATGCCGCAGGGAGCATATGAGATATAACCGCCCATCTCGTAGACGGTTATCTTTGCCGTTGGGTCAACTCTGCGAGCCTGGGCGGCTGCGCTCATACCGGCGGCGCAGCCGCCCACAATTACGATATCTCTTTCCAGTGACATTATTTGAAAATGAGCTTTCGGATTACCTTCTGGGACTCTATTGCGTCCATACTCTCCTGCGCCTTCCGTAGCTCTTCGAGGTCTATCTGATTTGCAAGCTCCCACATCGCCTCAATATTACGCAGAGCCATCTCTGCTGCTTCAACAGCATCCTCCCTATAGGGGAACATATCAAGGGTAAACCAGCCCTGATAATTGGTCAGCTTGCAGTATAGCAGGAACTCTATCGTCTCCCAGAGGTGGATTGTGCCAACAATCATATCGTCGTCCCAGAGCCCGTATGCATCGTTGAAGTGGACATTGAATAACTTGCCATAGCGATTGAGGAAAGCAACAGAATCAGCAGGGTTCTCGCCACTCATCAGAGCATGCCCGAAGTCTATGACTACACCAACATTATCCATATCAAGTGCCAAGGCGATAGCGAGCGCCTTTCCAGCATCGGAAATGCTCATATGGGTGCGGGGCTCTTTGAGCTTGTATTCAATACCCACCTTTATATCGGGGGTAGCGTACTCGGCGACCTCCCTTATCCCATCAACCAAAAGGTTCCAGTGGGTGATGTAGTCAACCTGGAAGGGATAGTCAAAGCCATCGGCACCAAGCCAGAGACCAGCAGAAGGTGCACCCAGCTGGCGGGCGTAGTCCACCGCCTTCTTAGCCTCGTCTATCGCTTCCTTTCTCAATTTAGGGTCCCTCTGGGTAAAGGCACCGTATTTCCACTTGCTCGTTCCCCAAAGGTTAACATTGACCACGGCAACGGAAAGTCCCAAATCCGCTACCTTTTTTCGGAAATCCTCCACCTTAACCTCCTCAAAATCGCTCTGGTGAACCTCTATACCCTTCAAACCCTTCACCTTTCCTGCCAACTCCAGCATCTCCATTACACCAATGGGTTCCTTATACCCCTTGGTACAGAACCTGTCCATAGTGTTGCCGAAAACCCATAAACCAGCTCCAAGCTTCAGTTCCATAAAATAATCACCTCCTTGAATTTTCTTTAATTTTAAAGATTAAAAAAACCAATAGCAAATGCTTTTAAGGTAGTTTAAAATGGAATCAGGATTGAAGAATGAGACGGTCAGGAAGATTATTGCCTTGTTGTAAATTCATTACCGTTCCTATTTTGATTTTATTTACGACGATACTGAATGGTTCTGAGGCTCTGCCCCCAATCATAAAAACTCCAGATGGCGGAGAGATGGTGCTCGTGCCAGCGGGAAATTTCCAAATGGGTTCCAAGGAAGGAAACGAATCCCCATATCATATTCGCTACCTACCTGCCTTTTATATAGACCGCTATGAGGTAAGCAATGCCCAATATGCCAGGTTCGTAGCAGAGACCGGCTATTCACCTCCTCCCCATTGGGGCGGAGCAACACCACCACCTGGAGAGGAAAACCTGCCAGTGATAAATATATCCTGGTATGATGCTATGCGTTATGCTATCTGGGCGGGAAAACGCCTCCCCACGGAAGCGGAATGGGAAAAGGCAAGCAGGGGAACCGATGGAAGGATCTTCCCTTGGGGCAACACGGACGACCCGAAAAGAAGAAATCTATCAACGGACAAGCTCCAACCAGTAGATGCTTATCCCGATGGCGCTTCACCATATGGTTGCCTGAACATGGCTGGCAATGCATGGGAATGGACAGCAGATTGGTTTGATGCCTACCCATCATCAATGGAAAAATCACTCCATTTCGGGCAGAAATACAAGGTCATAAGAGGCGGGGGAGCTATTGAATTCTACTCGGTTCCCAACACTGGTCGCTGTTCCCAGCGGGCAAGGCTTGTTCCCTATGGATACTATGAGGGGCTCGGGTTCAGGTGCGTCAAGGATGTCAATCCCAAGGAAGCCCCCTATGACCCTGTCAAACTCTTGGAAGAAGCAGAAAGCTTACTAAGTCGCCCTCTACCTTCACCTCATTCTCTGTCCTATGAAAAAGAATACAAAGAATATCTCGGGAATAACTCCTTACCTCTCAGGATAGAGGGAGAATATGGAGAAAAGGGTTATGTAAGGACCGGCATACCTTTTCCCAAAGGTTTTTTGAATGAGACCAGGAAATTAGCCTTATTTGGGACCGAAGGAAGACGCCCTTTACAGGCAAAAGCTATAAGCTTCTGGGAGGATGGCTCAGTAGCCTGGGCTCTCCTTGATTTCCCAGCAAAGTCGGGAGAAACGGTAGAGCTGAAGATATTTCAAAAAGAACCTCCAGATTTTCCCAGATTGACTCCATTTCTGAAAAAAGATGATAAGGTGCTGATCGCCGATTTAGGAAAGGTGAAATTATTCACAGGGAAGGAAGGTTTGTTTAAGCTGGTTGGAAGGCAAGGAGAGACGATAATAAGGGGTATGGATGTATCGTTGAGAATAAAAAATGGAGAAAAAGATGTATACCTCACGGCACTTCCTCCTGAGATATGGGAGATAGAAGAAACTGGCGATTTGCATAATGTTATTCACCTGAAGGGGAAATTTGTTTTTGAGGATAATTCACCTTCCCCTTTTCTTTATGAGGAACGAATCCATTGCTACCGCCAATTTCCCAAACTTCGCATTTCCCTAACGATAGTTAATTTCTCACCCCGGGAAACTGAACCTGCTTTACTTCGTAGAGCAAATTTAAGTTTTTATTTAGGCGAACGAATCTCAGAACTTATGGTTGGAGCCGATGGAGAGGGGATTAAGGTAGATTTTAAGAACAAAACGGAACTAATCCAGAAGAATGCCTATGAGTATGAAATGAAGGCTGATGATAGGGTGACAAGGAGAGGGATAAGGGGAGCTGGTTGGGTGAAGATAAAGTTAGGAGGAATTAGCATGGGGTTATCAATGGGTTATTTCTGGCAAAATCA